>JAPLNF010000260.1:5150-22851 GCA_026692965.1 Planctomycetota bacterium | reverse complement strand
GTTCATCCGTATATTCTCATGAGTTACACTGGGAAAATGCGCGATGTTTCTACCCTTGCCCATGAGTTGGGTCATGGGTTGCATCAACATCTTTCCCGGAAAAATGGCTACCTTCAATGTGATACGCCTCTCACCACTGCTGAAACTGCAAGTGTGTTTGGGGAAATGCTTGTCTTTAAAAAACTACTTGAAAAGTATCAAGAACCTAAAGTCAGGCTCGCGCTGCTCTGTGGGAAAATTGAAGATAGTTTCGCCACGGTTTTCAGGCAGGTTGTTCTTACCCGGTTCGAACAGAAAATGCACAAGGCACGAAAAGAAGAAGGCGAGCTTTCTTCGGAAAGATTCAACACGCTTTGGACGGAAGCCAATCAGCCTATGTTTGGCGACTCGGTTAATCTTTCTGAAAACTATGGCTATTGGTGGTCTTATATTGGCCATTTTATTCATGTGCCGTTTTATTGTTATGCTTATTCGTTTGGTGAGTTGCTGGTTCTCGCTTTGGTCCAAAAATACGAGCAAGAGAAAGAATCGTTTGTGCCCAAGTACATGGATTTATTGTCACGCGGGGGTTCGGAATCTCCTGTAGATTTGCTTGCTAGAATGAACATCGATTTGAACGATCCTGGTTTCTGGGAGTTGGGGTTGAAACTGTTGGATCGCATGGTGGCCGAGGTAGAAGAGTTGGCAACGCAATTGGGAAAATAGGGATATGAATCAGGAAATGGTGGATGTGTTGAACCTTGAAGGTGAAGTGGTGGGGGTTGCAACCAGGCAGGAAATGCGCATGGGTCGCTTGCCCCATCGCTGTGTTTACATTCTTGTGTTTAATAAAATTGGCGAGATTTTTATTCATTTAAGAACTGCGACCAAAGATGTTTTTCCTTCGCATTGGGATGTTTGTGCGGGCGGGGTGGTGGCTGCAGGAGAAGATTTTGAAACAGGGGCTAGACGCGAGGGCTTTGAAGAATTAGGTATCTTGGCAGAACCACAATTCTTGTTCCCGTTTCGATATGAAGATGAGCAAACCACTGTTTTTGCAAAAGTTTATCACTGCACTCATGATGGGCCTTTTGTTCTGCAAAAAGAGGAGGTGGTGCGGGGTGAGTTCGTTAGCTTAATAGAATTGGGAAAACGAATAGCCGTTGAAAAGTTTTGCCCCGATGGTTTAAAGGTGCTGGAAGAAGCAAAAAACTTTGGGCTAATCTGACTCGATTTGCCTTGGATTAAAATAAATAGTGCTGAATACCCTTGCTAGATTCCGTTACTTTTAGATAATTACTCGTATTAAGAAATTAAGTTTGTCGCTCTTAGTAGAAAGTTTCAAAACATGGCATCTGATAGAACTGACCTTTCCAACAAAGATTTTTCAATGCAGGATCTTTCTAATACCAGCCTTGTTGGGGCGTTGCTGGTCAACACTAATTTTCAGCAGGCGATTTTGTTTGAGACTAATTTTTCCAAAGCCGATCTGACCGGAAGCAACTTTATCGATGCCAACCTTTTTGGTTCCAAGATGATGCAGACCATCTTGGTTAATTCGAAAATGAAAGGTGCTACTCTGGTTGGCGCCAACTTTTCCAATGCTAATATGAGTGGTGCAGATCTATCTAATGCAGATCTTACCCGAGCCAACTTTTATAAAGCCAATCTTTCCGGTGCCAATCTTTCTGGTGTTAAACTTGGCCAAGCAGACTTTTCTGAATGCAACCTAACTGGTGCAATTCTCCCCCCTAATTTTAAAGCTTGAGTTTATTCGCTCGCCAAGGTTTTTTACAACAGTCTGAGCAACAATAAAGCTTGATCTTAATTCGTTTGGCCGATTTTTATTCAGATTATAGGTAAAATAAACTGACTAAGCGTTGGTGTTCTCTCATCTTTTATTAATCATTTCAAAATGATTTTATCTTGTGCTTTTAATGTCCGATTTATTTAACTAGAATAATATTAGTGCCTACCAACAAGTTTTGAAGCGAACTTTTGATTATGAAACTTTCGTATTATCGATGTATTTGCAAGGGATTAAAAGCAAGCCTTTTGTTGTTGCTTTTAAATGCATTGCAAGTTGGGGTAGTGCTTGGGGCACCCGAGGGCAAGAAAATATACGAGACCAAATGTTTGTCCTGCCATGGTCAAAATGGTGAGGGTGTTAAGGGTAAATATAACAAGCCGCTTTCTGGGGATCTTACCCCTAATCAACTTGCCAAAATCATTGAAGAGACGATGCCCAAGGAAGATCCGGGTAGCTTGCCTGAGGCGAGCGCCCTTGCGGTAAGTGGTTACATTCATGACGCTTTTTATTCCTCGATTGCAAGAGAAAGAAATCGGCCCGCAAGAATTGAATTGAGCAGATTAACGGTAAGGCAGTATCGCAACAGTATGATGGATCTGGTTGGAAGTTTCCGGCCTGCTGCGGTTTCTTCAGACAAAACCAAAGGCCTTCGTGGGGAGTACTTTAAAACAAGAAACTTCAATAAGGCCGATTTAGCGGAATCGCGCATCGATGCCGAGGTCGATTTTGATTTTAAAGAAGAAAGCCCCTTGCCCGGAAAGATGGACCCGGGGGAATTCACCCTGCGTTGGGCAGGTTCTATCCATGCCCCAGAGACTGGCTATTATGAATTTATAATTCAGGCAAGTCATGCGGTTCGGTTATGGGTTAATGATAATAACTTGCCTATTGTAGATGCATGGGTCAAATCTGGAAAAGACACGGAATATAAAGGAAGCATCTATCTGGTTTCAGGTCGTTCTTACTCTTTGAAGCTGGAGTTCACCAAAGCTAAGCAAGGAGTGAACGATAATAAAAAGCCTAAGGTGGTGCAGCCTTCGTTTGTCAAATTGCTATGGAAAAAGCCTGGTGGCCCGGTTGAAATATGCCCTGGGGAATATCTATCTTCTACCACTCTTCCTGAACTGTTTGTTTCGAGCACTCCGTTTCCGCCAGATGATGGCAGCCTAGGTTGGGAAAGGGGAGTTACAGTTTCTAAAGAATGGGATCAAGCGACCACTGCAGGGGCCTTAGAGGTTGCGAAATATGTTGCAGGAAAGTTGCCTGAATTCGCCAAGACTAAAGATGGGGATGCTCAACGCATTGAGAAGATAGAAGAGTTTCTGAAAAAGTTTGCGACTAGGGCTTTTCGTAGAAACCTTCAAAAAAACGAAAATGAGATCATCACGAAAGTATTAAAAGAATTTAAAGACCCTCAGGATGGTGCGTTGCGAGTTCTTGTCTGGGTTTTGAAATCGCCTAACTTTTTGTATCGAAACGAAGGGCAGGGTAGTGCGCTTGCAAGCCAGCTTTCTTACACTCTTTGGGATTCTATACCTGATCAGCAATTGCTTGATGCAGAGGCTTCCGGGAAGTTGAAGAACCCTGAGGGATTAAACCGGGAAATAGATCGGATGCTTTTAGATGCGCGCGCTCATGAAAAAATTCGGGGTTTCTTTCACGACATTCTCCTACTCAATCAATCTCACGAAATGAACAAGGATGCATCGCGCTTTCCTGGCTTCGATCCAAAGCTTGAATCCGATCTTCGAATATCCTTGGACAAAACAATCGACGAGATATTCTGGGAAAAAGATAGTAGTTATCCGCGCCTGTTTTTGGAACAAGAATTGTTTATGAATGATCGGATCGCCAAGTTTTATCAACAAAATTCAGCATCCAAGAAGGGGTTCGAAAAAGTTAGTCTTGATGCTATGCAGCGTGCTGGTATTGTAACCCACCCGTATATGCTCAGCATGCTTTCCTACAGTGCGGAATCTTCCCCGATTCATCGTGGAGTTTTTCTTGCTCGAAGCCTCTTGGGGGTTACCTTGAAGCCTCCACCAGAAGCTGCTGCGCCTTTGGCAGCCAGCTTGCACCCTTCGCTAAATACGCGCGAAAGAGTTGCTCTGCAAACCAAAGGGGGCGCTTGCATGACTTGCCATGGTACCATTAATTCGCTTGGTTTTACTTTGGAACGATTCGATGCTGTAGGCCGGTTGCGTGAAAAAGATAATGCCAAATTGATTGATAGTAACGGTTGGTATGTAGCAAGGGATGGGAAAAAAGTCACACTCGAAAACGCATCAGGGCTGGGCCGGTATCTTGCCAATAGTCCAGATGCCCACAGGGCCTTTACGGAGCATTTGTTTCATCATTTGCTAAAGCAGCCCACCCGAGCTTATGGTGCAGATACGCTCGAAAAAATGACTCTATACTTTGAGAAAAATTCGTTGAACATGCGCCAGCTTGCTGCAGAGATGGCGAGGATGGCCTGTACAGAAAAAGCAGGTGTGAAATTGCAGGAAGTTAGCAAACAACCTTAGCAAATCGAAGATTACCATGCTAAGATTACGTGCAACCTAGGAGCTGGATATGGGCATGAAATCATTCAATCGGCGTAGTTTTATTAAAAACGCGGGTATAAGTGCCGCTGCTTTTCCCTTTTTGGGTAATCTTGATGCCCTTGCTCTCCCGGGTAAGAGTGTGCAAAAGCAGCGCATGGTGATTTTCTTCTCGCCCAATGGCGTGGTTCCCGAGTCTTTCTGGCCCAATGAAGATGGCGAAAACTTCCTCCTTAAGGAAATCCTTTCACCTCTCGAGCCCTTCAAAAAACAAACCGTGGTTATGAATGGTGTGTGTGACAAAGTTCGCGGAGACGGCGATAACCATATGCGCGGCATAGGTTGCCTCCTTACGGGCGTGGAATTGCTTCCTGGTAATGTGCAGGGCGGTTCGCATACTCCTGCTGGCTGGGCCAATGGATTATCCATTGATCAGGAAATCAAGAATCATCTGCAAAAGGCTGACGCCACCCGCACTCGATTTGGCTCACTTGAACTCGGTGTTTTAGTTCCAGACCGTGCTGATACTTGGACTCGTATGTCTTATAGTGGCGCTAACAAGCCAATCACTCCGATTGATGACCCATACCAGTTGTTTTCAAAGCTTTATGGGCAGGCGAAAGATAAAGAAATTCTGGGCAGCGTGCTTGACCCGGTCATTGCTGATTTGAAGAAAATCTCCGCATTGGTTGGTAAAGAAGACCGCAAAATACTTGAAGAGCATACGGGTTTTGTTCGAGAGATGGAAAAAGAACTTCGCGTTTTGAAAGTCTCGCAAACTCATGCGATGCCCAAGCTTGATCCCGGTATTCGGGAAGAAAACGATAACCTTCCCAAGATTAGCAGAATGCAACTCGACCTTTTGCATAATAGCCTTGTTGCAGATTTTAACCGCATTGCAACCTTTCAATTCACCAACTCGGTGGGCGGTGCTCGCATGAAATGGCTGGGTATTGATGAAGGGCATCACCAGCTTTCGCACGAACCCGATACCAATAAAGTTGCAGTTGAGAAGTTGGTTAAGATTAACAAATGGTTTTGTGAAGAGATTGCCTACTTTGCTAAAAAACTCAGCGATACACCTGAACCTAATGGTCAAGGCTCTATGCTGGATAACACGCTTCTTGTTTGGACTAATGAGCTTGGGAAAGGGAATTCGCATACCCTTGATAATATTCCATTCGTGATGGTGGGTGGGAATTTAGGTTGGAAGGCTGGCCGGTCGTTAAAGTTTCCCCGTATTGCCCATAATCGCCTTCTAATGGCAATGGCCCATGGGTTTGGCCACACTATTCCATCCTTTGGTAACCCTGAATATTGCAAAGATGGTCCGTTGGTTCTTTCCTAAGAGATGAACATAGTTGGTTTGGGAAACCCCTCCTGATAATTAGTCCGGGGGATTTTCTTTTTGTAGTTAGAAGTGATAACTGGGTAAAATCGTCTGTACGATGTTAACTGCTTGGTTTAAAATATTATCAAGTTGAGAAGATTTTCTGTCATTCCTCAAGGTGCATTATGAAAAAGGTATTTTGTCTGAGTTTTGCATTGAGCTTTGTGATTACTTTGTCTGCATTTGCACAACCTCCAGGTGTAAATAAAGGTGCTGTCGAAGCATTTAATAAAGGCGTTTCAGAAGCTAACAAACGCAATTTCAAAGAGGCGATTTCTTTTTACTCCAAAGCTATTGAACTCGATCCTAAGTATGCGAATGCATTACATAATCGGGGCATCATTTATTACAATATGCGTAGCCAGCCCGAAGCTATTGCAGATTTTACGGCATTGATTGGTATTAATCCAAAAGATCATGATGCTTATAATGAGCGTGGCCTTGCTTATGCAGACCAAAAAAAATACGTAGAATCAATTGTTGATTTCACTAAAGCGATTGAATTAAACGCTACGTACACGGCCGCCTATAATCATCGTGGCAACTCTGCGTTTGCTATGAAAAAGTATACCGATGCCATTACTGATTACACCAAGGCCATTGAACTTGAGCCAGCAGATGCAAAACATTTTAATAACCGGGCTAATGTGTACAAGGCTATGGGTAAAGACAAGGAAGCTGAAGACGATCTAGCGAAGGCCAAAAATCTGACCAAGTAATCTTTATCCCCAAAGAATCCAAGATGTAGTTAATTACGATTGGTTCGATTTATGAAGAAAGGCATTAGCGATAAAGCTCGCTTATGCCTTTCTTTAATTTAAATGATTGTTTTACTTTGGTATCTTTCAAGGCGCGATTGAAAACGCTCCGATCCATCCATGGGCCCGACATAAGGTGCCACTAAAACAAGCACTAATTGGGTTGTATCCCAGCCCAAGGTTGGACCCCGATTAAATAAAGCTTTGACTAAAAAAGAGATGGTTATCTAAGTAGAAAGGGCCTGACTTTAAAAAGAGTGGGGCTACCTGGATTCGAACCAGGAACCAAGGAATTATGAGTTCCCTGCTCTGCCGTTGAGCTATAGCCCCAATAATATGCAATTATATTGCTTCTTTGGATGGGTGTCTTGTGTTGTTGATGTGACAATGATGGGATTATGCGATTTCATTGTATTTCTTGAAGATTAGCTTTATCATTTAAGTTTGTTTTGATGGGACACAAGTTGTTTACTTGTATTGGTTTATATTCTTTTTGGTTGCGATATTTCGCAGATAGAGGTGCATCGGTTGGGAATGGCTCAAGCGAGGCGAGGCTGGCTTTAATATCTTATTAACATGATAGAAATGAGATGGATGTCACTTTATCGATGTTCATTCGTGATGGTTAAATTAAAAAGGTGGGGTTCATGGAAGTATGGTACTTGTTTGTAGCTGCTTCGTTGGTTGGATTTTTTAATGGAATCAGCCCTACGGGAATTACCTTGTTGGTTTTGAGTCTTAAAAATCAAAAAAACATTGTTCCTGCGCTGGGGATTTCCGCAGCATTTTTTATAGTGTTTGTACTTCTAGGCGGCTTGGTTTACTTTGGACTTGCTACTTGGTTGCAAAATATCCTGCCAAAAGATTCGACCGTTGATCATATTTTAGAACTGGTGCTTGCAGTTGTACTTTTTTATTTTGGTGTGACAATCAAAATGAAAGCAGAGAAAACAAGGGAGATTACACAAGTAACTTTTGGCGCAGTTTTTATCGCATCATCCACCGTTGCAATTTTAGAATTCCCCTTGTCTTTGCCTTACTTTGCAATGCTACAGCAAATTCACCAAGCGCGTGTGAATTTGGAAAATACGCTGATAGCTCTTGCGATTTTTAATGTATTTCATGTTGTTCCTTTGCTTCTTCTTACCTTTGCATCTCTATTTATACCCGAGTCTTATCGTTGGGTTTTTGATTGGCTAAGGCTCAAAATTATGGTTTTGGGTATTTATCTCGTGAAATTTCTACTCGTCTTCCTTGGCTTGATAGGCTTGATCGATGGGGTTGGTCATTTGATGGGCCATCCCGTTTTGCCTTTTTGATTCTTTTAAATTGGGAGTCGTATTTTGCAACCAATCGTGGGCTTTGGAGAAATACTTTGGGACATGCTGCCTTCTGGGAAGCAAGCGGGTGGGGCTCCGTTTAATTTCACGTTTCATTCTCATCAGTTGGGATGGCCCGCAATTATGGTCAGTAGGGTGGGAAATGATGCTTTGGGCAAAGAATTGGCCAAAAAATGCCAAGAATTGGGGTTAAATCCAGAGTTTTTGCAAGAAGACTTAATTCATCCAACCGGAACGGTAGCTGTGCAGCTGGACTCCTTAGGCCAGGCGGAATATGAAATCAAAGCTGATGTTGCCTGGGATCATCTTGAGTGGAATGATGGCCTAAAAAAACTTGCGGGCAATTGTGCTGCGGTTTGTTTTGGGACCCTGTGCCAGCGTCATAGTGTCACCCGAAGTACCCTGAAAAAATTCTTGGAATGCTGCCCCAAAAACGCCATCAAGGTGTTTGATATTAATCTTAGGCAAAACTTTTATACGCGAGAAATCCTAGAGGAATCGCTATATAAAGCCACTTGGGTGAAGGTGAATGAGCAGGAGCTGGAAACCTTGACGGATCTCCTAGGATTGAAAGGCGATGACTTAAAAGAGTCGCTCGAAATATTGCGCAGACGATATAAATTAGATTTGGCAGCATTAACTCTTGGGGAAAATGGCTGCTTGGTTAATACCAAAAACGAACGGATTTATCTGCAAGGCCATAAAATCGAAGTGGTGGATACTATTGGTGCGGGGGACTCTTTTACCGCAGGATTATTGGTTGGACTTTTAAAGAAAAAACCCTTGCGACGAGCAATCACCCTTGCGAATGATTTGGCTGCCCAAGTGGCTTCAAAGCAAGGTGGAACGCCTTTGGTCGACTTAGCTGAAAAACGCGTTAATTCGTAAGTTCATGTCTTAAAACAACTTAAATCTAAAAATCGCGTCAACCCATGGTGTGTAAACGTCCCATTGTATTATATTGAACAAGGTGTTTAATATAATACAATCGTTAAATAGATCCTAAAGCTCCTAAACTTTTCATGTTTTTTTCCTTTAATTTCTTGCCTAGAGGTAAAATCTTCTCTAACCTATGTGGACTGGGGAGGTTTATACATCCAATGTTTATTTTCTGGGAGATTTGTCGATGAAGAAGTTTTTGTTGTCTGTTGTTTTTGTAGCGATTGCTGGGTTGGCTATGTTGCCAGCCGATGCCAAGGCCTTTGGTGGCCGTAAGTCTTGCAAAGATTCTTGCGCACAACCATGCGAAATGACATGGGAAGATCGCAAGGTAACTTGCTATAAGACTGTAACCAAGGAAAAGGAAGTCGAAGTCACTGTCTGCAAGCCAGAATATCGTGACGAAGTTCGTAAGTACACTACCACTGTATGTGTACCAGTTTGGACCGAACAAAAGAAAACTTGCACCACTTACAAGCGAGTTGCCAAGGAAGTTGAACGAGAAGTAACCAAGTGCGTTCGCGTACCAGTTACCACTTGTGATCCTTGCACAGGCCGTACTCGTACTTGCTGCCAAAGGCAGATGGTTACCGAAAAGGTAAAGTGCACCGTTTACGAATGCGTTCCTGAAACCAAAGAAGTAACCGTAAAGGTTTGCTCTTACAAGAAGGAAGAAAAGACCACCGAATGCAAAGTACGCGTTTGCGAAATGAAGCAAGTTAAAGAAAAACGCAAAGTTCAATATTGCGAAAGCGTTCCTTACGAAACCACCATCAAGGTATGTGTTCGTAAGCCAGTTGAAGCCAAGAAGGTTGAAGTAGCAAAGCCTGCAGAATGCAAGCCAGCTTGCGAAAAGACTGCTTGCTGCGAAAAGAAGTGTGGCCGAGGTTTGAACCTTGGTAGCCGTCTTTCTAGCCGTAAGTCTTGCAGCTAATCCAATAAGCTTTTAATCAAACCAAGAAGCAGGGGGGTAACAATTTACCTCCCTGCTTTTTTGTATTATACGGTGTCGAAAGTTAAGGTTTCTGTGTAGCTAATTAGATTAATCGTGCGTTCTTTGATGGAAAGATTGCATTTTTTGAATTAAACTTATAATGGTATATTAATCAGAAAATAAGACAGATGAGTCCAGTTTATGACGCCTCAAGATCCGGATGAAAAAAATTCTGATTTCATTGAAACTAAGTATTTGGAATCCAACAATTCCGAAGATGTGCTTACTACAAGATTTGTCCAAAACATTACACCACAGGATACCTCGCAGGTTGCTCCTAAACCAATCAGTGGCAATCTATTGTTGAATCGTTTTTTAGTGATTAAAGTGCTGGGAGAAGGGGCCTTTGGAAAAGTTTTTCTTGCCAAGGATGAGCAGCTTGGCAGATTGGTTGCGGTTAAGGTTTTCAAGCGACCTGTGCAGGATAAAAAGCAATTTGATATCTTCCTTTCGGAAGCCAGGATGCTTGCGAAATTGGATCATCCTAATATTGTTCCGGTTTATGATGTGATTAACTCCGAGTCTGAAGGGGTATTCATCATCTCCAAATATTTGGATGGTGGAAATTTGTCTGAGATTATTTCCAAGGGGGCTCATTCCTATCAAAATATTGCAAAATGGATAGCAACTATAGCAGAAGCGTTGCATCACGCCCATGCGCGTGGCCTTGTGCACCGTGATATCAAGCCGGATAACATTCTTCTCGATTCCAAGGGGAATCTTTACATTGCAGATTTCGGGCTGGCCCTTAGTGAGGAATTATTTGGAAAGGTAACAGGATTGTTGGGAACACCAGCATATATGAGCCCTGAGCAGGCATCGGGGTTGGCGCACATGGTGGATGGGCGCACGGATTTTTTTAGCTTAGGGGTGATCTTGTATGAAATGCTGGCAGGACGTAGGCCTTTTGAAGCAAAGACGATTTCTCTCACCCTGCAACAAATTATTAGGATTGAAGCCAAGCCGCCAAGGCAAATGAAAGACACCATTCCAAAAGAGTTGGAAAGGATATGCTTAAAGGCGTTAAGTAAAAACTTGAACAACCGATACCTTACGGGGCTCGATTTTTCAGAAGACCTCCAAAATTATTTGAAGCAAACTGATGTTGTACCTAGCATGAAAAATGCTGCGGAATTGAATGCAGCTAATCTTTCTGGGGTTTCTTCATTCCATGCTTCCTTATCGGGATCTGTGTCGAGTTGGGCGAAGATTTCCAAAACCCCAGGAATGGATAGCGTTAATAAGATTTTGGAATCGGGAGCCTTAATTTTGCAATCAGCCTTAGATAATTCCGACAAGGAGTTTTCCGTTACTAGGCCTTTGCTCGAGCAGCAGTTAAGTGACTTCAAAGATGATTCCAATGCAAAAACCAGGATCTTACTCGCTCTTTTACCCGCGGATCCATCCTACGCCAAGCCGCTGCTTGAGCCTCTCTTGGTTGCAAAACCTCAAGACTTTATTGTGATGCGCCAGCGCCTTGCACCTTATGCGGAAATCGTGATCCCACTTTTAGAACAAAAATTTGCACAACTGCCAGACTCTGATTGCGCTATAAGTTTGCGAATTGCAGGGGCACTAGCACTATGGAATTCTTCCTCACCCTTGCTTGATAAAATAGTACCTTCAATTGTTAGTAAGCTTGTTGCGCAGGATCTGATTTATCTTCATGAATGGGCGGAAATATTCAAACCTCTGCAAAAGTTACTAATTCATCGATTGGTTTCTTTTGGGCAAGATCATTCGAATCCATCTTCGAGCCGCAGTTATGCCAATGCAATTGCGCTTGAATATGCAAGTGATAACGAAAGAGTATTGTTCCATTTGTTTGTAAGTTCTGATCACAGCATTATAAAAACAATCTTTAAAAAGATTGTTCCAGTTAAAGATAAAATGATCGCCTATCTTAAAAGATTTCGATCTGCGGTTGTTCCTGTAACTAGTCCCCAAGAAAAAGTGAATGCTGAAATACGCAAGGGAATGGCCGCCTCTTTGCAGTTGGCACTGGGAGACGCGGATGGATTTAGCATCTTTGCTAATTCATCAGACGCAACCTCTAGGAGCCAAGCGCAAACTTTTATTGGCGCACTTGGTGTAAGCGTTCAGATGCTTTTTGAAAAAATCCAGAAAGAAACAGATATAGGGACCCGTGCTGCCTTGGTTCTTGCGCTGGGTGGTTTAAGTTTTGATGATATTTCCGAAGCGATCAAAAATCAGTTGAAAGATTATTTCCTCGATTTATATCAGAACCATCCTGACTCTGGGTTGCATAGTGCCTTGGATTGGTTATTAAGGCAAAAGTTAGGCGCTGGCGCTACTTGTGATAAATGCTGTCGAGATCTGGGTCAGGTTTCTGAACTTGCAAAAAATTGGAGTATTAATTTTTTTGGGCAATGTTTTATTAATATAAATGGCCCTGTTCAATTCTTGATGGGTTCGCCTAAAGATGAACCTGATAGGGTTGAAAATGAAAAGCTCCATGAAACTTTAATACCACGATCTTTTGCACTATCTCAAAAGCTTGTCACCGTTGAACAATACTTGAAATTTAATCCGAGCTTTCAGGCTGTCAGAAACAATGCCAAGGTTGCGGATAATCCCATTGCGGGGATTTCTTGGTACCAAGCTGCAGAATATTGCAACTGGCTTAGCGAGCAGGAAAAAATCCCCCAATCCCAATGGTGTTATCTCCCTAATGAGAAGGGGCATTATGCCGGGGGAATGCGCCCTGCGAATGATTTTCTTAAGAAAAAAGGTTACCGTTTACCCACCGAGGCCGAGTGGGAATATTGTGCTAGGGCAGGTACGAAAACCTCTTGGTTCTTTGGCGCTGATGGTTCACAAATTGATCAATTCGCCTACTATCAAATTAATTCCAATAACCATTTATGGCCTGTCGGGCAATTAAAACCTAATGATCTTGGATTTTTTGATATTGCAGGAAATCTCTATCAATGGACTCAGGATATTTTTCAGCCTTATAGTGATGCCCCAATGGTTGAAGATTCAAAGGTGGATTTGCGGGTTGTTGATGATCTGTCCACTAGAGTATTACGAGGTGGTGCATTTTATTACCCTAGGGATATTTTGCGCTCTGCTCACCGGGGTGGTTTAAAACCTGATCAATCCAGCGATGGTAGTGGTTTCAGAATTGCCAAAACTTTATCTTAGTTTTTCTTGATTTGCTGAAACAAACTTTAGGCTGCAACTTTGGTTGGCGCGTTGCCTGATACAAATTTTGAAATTTGATCAAGCATACCTTGTTCAAAATTTTTCTGGTTGAAGGTTAGTGCAAATTTGCGTGCAGCATGACTGTTGTAGAAGTTCTTTTCTTTATCAAATTCTTCGATGGCATTGGTCATGCATTCAACAGATGGTTCTGCAAAGAACAATCCGGTCGCTTCATTGCCTGATTCGCGTCCAATGATTGTTTCAGTTGCACCACCTTTACCTAAAGCTATGACTGGAGTCCCACACGCTTGAGCTTCGACCGGAACAATTCCAAAATCTTCGAACCCAGGAAAGAGCAGTGCGCTGCATCGTTGCATATGGTCGCGGATGGAGGCATCCGTTTGCCAGCCAAGAAAATGAGTTTCCGGGCCTGCCAGTGAGCGCAATCTTTTTTCGTCTTGCCCGGTGCCTATGATTACCAGCTTTTTTCCCAAGGCTTTGCATGATTCAATTGCAAGATCAATACGCTTATAAGGAGCGAAAGCAGAAACTACGAGATAAAAATCTTCGCGTTGTGCATTTGTAGGCGTATAGAAATCGGTATCCACCGGAGGATATACCACCGAACTCTCTCGTGAATAACAATCGCTTATTCTGTTTTGAATTGTTTTACTGATCGCAATAAAATGGGTCACTCGCTCAGATGTTTTTTTGTCCCATTCCCGAATGTGGTTCAATACCGGCGCGGCCAACCTCTTTTTCATGCTTGGCTTTTCGCCTGTTCCAAAGTAATCATCCCGCAAGTGCCATGCATATCTTACAGGCGTAAAGCAATAACATAAATGTGGCACGCCCTTGGGGGGTATAACACCTTTTGCAACACAATGGCTTAGGCTGACGACAAGATCGCAATCAGGAATGTTAATTGATTCGATGGCACTGGGCATGAAAGGTAGTAGATACCGATAGTAATTATGAACGCCCGGAAGTTTCCCGAGCCAGGATGTTTGAGGTTTTAAATTTTCGATCGTGTGGCTGAGTGCGCCTTTTTTGTGAAGCAGTGTGTACAATTTCGCATCGGGAAATAGTTTGCATAGCGATTCGAGGCATTTTTCCCCACCCCGCATTCCCGTTAGCCAATCATGAACAAAAACGATTCGTGGTTTCAACATTGCACCTATTATCACTGCTAAATTAAAAGGATGTACAAGTGTACTTGGGGGCTGTTTTTTAAGCTAGACGAAGATCTTTTACGTTGGGAAGGGGATAGCGAATCTTGCCTAAACTTCCATTTTTGGTTTGAAAATTAGTGGGAGTTGTCTGCCCAGTAATCACTTATTTGCCTGCTTTACCAAGGCTTTTCATGTACGCAAATAGATCTGCGATTTCTTGGTCTTTTGCCTCATCCAGCAAGCCTGCAGGCATAATCGATTTTTGCGTTTGTTGCCTAAGGGATATCTCATCCCCAGAGAGTCGTTGAGGTTCGCCTGTGGAAGTTTGCAAAAGCACCCCATCCGCAGATTCGTAAACCACCAGACCCAAAATAATCTTACCTTTGGTTGTGGTGTATGCAATTGCGCGATAACGATTGGGTACATCCTTATCTGGATGTACGATCGCATTTAAAAGATCAAACCGGGAAAATCTTTGTGCAACTCCCTCGAGTGCTGGCCCCAGCGCCTGAGATCCTGAATGGCAGGATGCGCATTTAAGTTGAGTGAATGTTTTCTTTCCTTTTGAAATATCGCCTTCGTCCCATTTGATTTTCTCAGAGCGGGTTTTCCATTGGTCCAGACTGATCCCGCCCGACATGGTCAAAGATTTTAAAAGTTTTGCATCATTGGCTTTGGCCCAGATAATCCATTCTTGCATTTGGTTAGTGGCAGGTGCATTAGTCCACTTCTTGCGTAAAAGAGAAAACACTTGATCCTGAAGAGGCTTGTATTTTGGTTCACTGGGAAGGTTTGGAAGTTTTTGTGCAAGAAGCAAATACTCGGCTTCGCCTAGGGGCGCAAGCTTATCAAGGGCATGAAGAATGTCAGGCAGATCATCATTCGAAATTTGGCGTAGAATAGTTGTAAATTTTTGTAGATCTTCTCTCATAGGATTTTTGGCAAGAATCTTGATTAGTATTTCGTCCAACCCATGCTCGCCCCAGAGCACTCTTATTGCAGGAAACGATTCCGCAGGGGGTAGCAATTCCAAAACTCGTACGGATTGTGAATTCCAAGCTAGATCTGGTTTTGCCTGTATCTTCGTTGCGAATTTCTTGGCAGCATTCTTTTTCTCTTCTTTCATCTCTCCCAAATAAATTGCATGATCGGGGAACCCGAAGTTATCTGAATTCGCTACCAAACTGCTGAAATCCTTGTTATTTTTGCAAAGATCTGCAAAAATCTCTTGCAACCTTAAAGGCCAGTTCCTGTCTCGCTTCATTCCCTTAAGGTCCAGTTCTGCCCCAAGATTTAACATCGTCTTGATGGCCTTAGATTTTTGTTCCTCTGAAAAGGAAGATCCGGTTTGAGCGATGGATGCCAGAAGGTGAATTTTTCTCACAGGGTCATTTGAATGACTTAACTGATCGAGAAGTAAGCTTAAGATTTTTTCGTCATTAAATTTCATCAGGCCAAAGGTTCGTTCTAATTCGAAATCAAGACCTGAGTCTCCGGACGGATAAGAAAGGGCAAGCAACTTCGTTTGTTCTAATGTTGGAGTCCACGATGCTGTAAGTTGTTTTATCGAATACCCCTCGCGGTAATTGCCGCGCTGCGAAATATTAGGAAGCTCCCCCATTGCCATTTGCATAATTCGAACCGAATCAAGCCGTGTTGAAAAAGAGGCTTTCTTATTGATGGTGTTTTCAAGCGCAATTATTCCTGCTTTTGAGGGCTGCGATTTTACCTGTGCCAACCCCAAGGTATTTGCAGCAATGGTATTGCCGGGAATAATGTTTACCCCTTCGAGTGCTTCAATCAACTTGGTGGTTGCATATCTGATGAAACGATCAGGGTGATCCGCGTTTGCAGAAAAAATCTTGTTCATGGACTCTGGGGTTAGGGTAGTATCGAAACGGAGTGACTCAATCGCTTTTCTTCGTTCTAAAAGATTTGGAGAAGATATTGCTGTAATTAATGCTTTTTCAGGGTTAATGATTTTAACCTTGTAGGGCAGAGTGTTTGCAGAAATTGTATTTGTTTTGTGTTTGATGCGAAAAACAGAACCTTTGGTGCCACGCCCCCCAATGCAAATAAATAATTCTCCAGTAATGGGGTTCATATCTACCGCAGTGGGGGCAAACCCAGAACTTCCTTTGGGCTCAAGAAAAACTTCGGCATTGGTGCTGAAGGAAGAATCTTTGGGCTGAAGTTCGCAAGTAAGAATTCTGCCAAAGGTCCAATCTAATATAAAAAGTACACCTTGATACTTTGCGGGAAAGTGAGTTCCCTTGTAGCAAAGTACTCCAGTGGGCGAACCTCTGCCTGCAGTTGCAATCGGTGGAATGATGTCAGCATGCGATGGAGGCGAACGCCAGGTTTCTGAATGCTGCGGATTCCACCAGCCATATCTTCCGCCTGAAACCAAATGATATATTCTTGTTGGTTCATACCAAGGAAGTGCGATGCAGCGTTCATTATCCGAATCAAAGGTGAAAAGTTCGCCATCGAGATTGAAATCAAAACAGTACGGGTTACGAAGTCCGTCAACAAAGACTTCTGTCTTTTTATTTTCTGGATTGTATTTGATTACAGTGCCAGCGATTGGCTTCTTTACAGGCGAAGAATCTCCCATTGTAAATGCAGAATTGATACCTGTGTTATTGCCACACAGTATGTAAATCAAACCATCGGGCCCCCTTTTCACCGCGTGGGCCTCGTGCTCTCCGCCCGTTTTAAAAGATAAGTGTTTTACTCCGGGGCCCGCTGCGGTTACGCCATCATCCGCAATAGGAATGGACCATAACCCTTGATTCCCAGTGTACCAGAGGGATTTTTTTTCAAAGAGAAGTCCGGTTGCACCATCAATGGGGGCCTTGCCGAAATCTTTGAAAGTGTCTGCTTTCCCATCGTTGTTTGAGTCAATAAGGATGCGAAAGTATCCCTTGCCCGAAACCATCACATCGCCTTTGGGGCTTATGGATAAACAATAAATGTCACTTGCCAAAGAGTCATCCGCATAGGGAAGGATTTCGAATCCTGCAGGCATCGTTACTTCGGGAACTTGATTTGAAATTTGCAATGATGTAAATAATACCAAAGCAAAATAGGCTAATAGGTTCATGGGTCAAGCACGCAGCGAAATCCCGTGTGAGAAAGCCCGGTATCTTCCGCACCATGCATTCTTAAACCTACCCGGTACCTGACACAGTAATTAGAACTGCAAAGAAAAGACCCGCCCCTTTGCACACGAACCTTTGCTTCGTTTCCATGCGGATCGATAGGCGAGGCAGGGCCCTTAGGATTTAATAAGGGTATTTTTAATGCGTCTGAATCCAAGCCACGATACAAAAGTGAATAAGCATCAGGCCTGTACCAGTCTGCGCACCATTCCCACACATTGCCACTGACATCGTAAAGCCCGTAGCCATTTGGTTGATAACTCATAACGGGTGCGGTGCCACCAAAGCCATCGGTTTTGTCATCCCGGTTAGGGAAGGGGCCTTGCCAAATGTTGGCTTTGGGTTTGCCATCGAAAGGTGATTCGGATCCCCAAGCATAAGGCTGGCGCTCTAAACCACCTCGTGCTGCATATTCCCACTCTGCTTCTGTTGGTAATCTTTTTC
>JAPLNF010000260.1:0-5130 GCA_026692965.1 Planctomycetota bacterium | reverse complement strand
AACCACCTCGTGCTGCATATTCCCACTCTGCTTCTGTTGGTAATCTTTTTCCTGCCCATTTGCAATATTCGGCAGCGTCTTCCCATGCTACATAAACCACAGGATGGTTTTCTCGCCCTTTGTAATTGCTATCTTTGCCTTCAGGGTTTTTCCAACAAACACCTTCTTTGTATTTCCACCATTGATTGCATTCGGAGCAATCCACAACCTCTTGTTTGGGTGGTGAAAAAACTCCTGCTCCAGGAACTAATTTTTCCGGGGGCACATCAGGAAACTCTTTGGGGTCTAATGGCCTTTCAGCAATCGTCTTATACCCAGTTGCATTTACAAACTTCTGAAACTGCGAGTTGGTGACTTCGGTTTTATCGATGTAAAAACCTTGAAGTCTGACCTTATGGACCGGCAAAGCATCGGCATATTTTTCACGGTCAGAATCATCGCCCATGGAAAATTCCCCAGGGGGTATCCAAGCCATTCCTTCGGGCACTTTGGGTGATAATAGGATCCAAAATATGATGCCAATTACTACGATTCCAGAAATGATGCCAACTATCCGAAGGCTTGGGTTTTTAAATATTCCACTACCTTTCTGCGCTTCAATTTTATTCATGATATTTTCTTATCTGGAGGGGGGTAAGTTCATTCCTTTAGAAAATGCGTCATTGTACTTGTTTCTAAGGCTTCAAATATAATTGTATCGGTTTTTGCAATAGCTTGAATCATTTTCGTAATCAAACTACAAATTATAGTAAGCTATTTTTATGCTTTTAAGTATAATCATGATTACAACTTTATTGAAGTAGAAATACCAATCGACCTTGGTTAAATCATTCATTATGTTGCATAGTTTTTCAATATCGGGGGCCAACTAGATTTGAACCTGACTACCGATTTTAATGAAAACCAAGATTCAATCGTCACCCGCAAAGTGCTTGTGGTTGATGATTCACCCGTTGATAGGCACCTAGTAGGCGGGTTAGTCAATTCCCAACCTGGTTGGCAGGTGTTCTTTTCTTCCAACGGTAGTGAAGCTCTCGAATTTCTTAAAAATTTCAACCCCGATGTAATCCTTACCGATCTTTTCATGCCTGATATGGATGGGGTCGAGTTGGTTCAGAAAATCCGCAAGGATTTTTCGAAGATACCAATCATTCTCATGACTGCCCATGGAAACGAAGAACTTGCGGTCAGAGTTTTGCGCGCAGGGGCTGCTAGTTATGTTCCTAAAAAATTGCTCGCCAATGAATTGCACGCAACTTTAAATGAGGTGCTTAGCACCCTACGTAACGAAAAAAGTATTGAAATTGTTCATAACGCACTTATTTGCCATGAAGTTCATTTTGTATTGGAAAACGATATAGCTCATGTTTCGCCTATGGTTAGCCATATCGAACACCTTGTTGGCCAGTTTAATTTTTGCGAACCCAATTCCATGATGCTTATTGGTGTCGCCTTGCATGAAGCCCTTACCAATGCCATGTTGCATGGCAACCTAGAATTGGATTCCAAATTGCGGGACGATGACGAGATTTATTTTTACACCCTTGCGGATGAGCGCAAAAAACAAAAGCCCTATGCGGGGCGTAAAGTCATTTTTGGTGCGAAGATTTCCAAGGAAGAGATTCGCTTTACCATTACTGATGAAGGTCCAGGCTTTAACCCTAATGGTTTGCCCAATCCTTTTGAACCTGAAAACCTTGATAAAGTTACAGGCCGTGGAATGCTATTGATCCGAACTTTCATGGATCATGTCGAGCATAATGAGCATGGCAATCAAATCACCATGATTAAAAAATACAAGGCTAGTTAGTTTTTGTTTTTTGAACGGGTTTGCTTGTGGAATAAGTTTCCCACTTCTTCATAGCCACCAACCGGTTTTCCTGAGTCGTAAAACCCAGCATGTATGGGTTGAAAAAAAGTGCCTGGTTGTCGCGTGCAAAACTAAAACCGTAATCTTTGTGCGATTGCCCACTCATGTGTACTAGCATTGCAAGGGCTACATCTCGAACTTGAGTGTTTCCTTTTTGCTGGTTGGGCAGTTGAAAGTTTCCCACCACTGTTTCGTCATTCAAGGAATTTCTGAGCAAACCAGAATCTTCTGCTGTTCCCATTTTTCCGAGAAGGGTCAAAGCCACGGTCTTTGTGTAAACAGGCATCGTTTTTTCGGATGCTGCCCTTCGTGCCAATTGCAGGCCTTCGGTCATGTTCATGTTTTGAGAAAGGTGTAGGTGTTGCGAAATGATGTTAGGATCTGTTTGCTGCAGCATCCATGTTCCAAGAAGTTTTCTAAAAGGGTTGGTACCTTTTGACGCATTGATTGCATCCCTTGCGGAAGGTTGGTAAAGCAAGTTCGTAATATTGTTTACAGCTTCTTGGGGCAATTCCATGTTGGGCATTGTTGCAGCAAATAGAACCGCACCAATATCGCCTATTTCAAGATTAATGGTTTTTCCTGCAACTGGGCTGAAAATGCTGTTATGTAGCCATTGCGCTTTTTCAGATATTATAGTCTTACTTAGGTTTTTGTCGTTTTCAACTTCATCCATCAAGCTTGGGTCGGCTTTATAAATTTGACCATAAAGGGCCCTTGAGGATGTGCTTTTTCCAACAAGTTTTTCAAACCTCTCCCAACCAGGAAGCGCAGTGTTTTTACTTCCGTCAACATCTTCCAGAAATGCTTGTAACTTCGTTTTCTTTTCTGACTCTCTAATTAATGAGATTAATATCCGTGATCTTCGCACCACTTCGTAGTCTGGATGAGTGAGCCCATTTTCCAAGGCTGGAATTGATTGGTTGCCCTGCCTTAGAATTAATTCGCTTGCTTGTTCCCGCGATACAAAAGAGTCTGAACCAAGTTGTTTTACCAGCTCCCGTATTTGAAGCTCATTTAGCTGTAGGGGCTTGTCTGCACCTATTCCCAATACGCTTGCAATTACGAAAATGCCTGCTAATTTAACTCTTCTTGAAATCATGGGTCTTGCCTACTAAACCATGTGCAAATTTCTTAGCTTTCAGGTTAAACTAGCTTGGCCCATATCGCAACCTAAACCGGGTAAACTTTTGCCCTAGTGCGTTAAACATTAACGGTTAAGCAGGCCATATCGACAAAAGAAGGCCCTGTCACTATTCTAGAGAGGTATTCGACCCGATTTAATGAAAGGCCTTTTCATGCTTGACAGAACCTTGTGCCTAAAACGAAGACAGGCTTTTCTCGCCTCGATGGATAATCCCAAAAGCCCACTCGTGCTCGCAGATCCCGCGCACCTAACCTGGCTTTCAGGCTTTTATGTCGATCCTTTTAGCCTTGGTTCAGGCTTTGGCGGCATATTGGTTATTAAGCCAGATGCTAGCTGCGTTATATTTTACGATACCCGACTGCCCGATTCCGTTGGCCTTTGTGTTGCCGATGATATTGTTGCTGTTAATTGGTACGATGGTATCTCGCATCCCAAAACTACAAGGGCTCTTTCATTGCTCCCTGAAGTCGAAAAACGATTTCCAGGCGCCTTTATTCATGATCGCATTGATACAAGCCAAGGTGTTGAAATTCACAAGGTCATCAGCAAGCTAAGGCGTAAAAAATATCCAGATGAAATAGCTCTCATTAAACGATCTGCGCAAATTGCAGAAAAGGCCCACGCTTGGGCTCTTAATAATATCGCACCCGGTATGACCGAACTTGATGTTTACTCCGAGGTTCAGAAAATCTGCACTGCTCAAGGCGGACAGCCCCTTATCGTCTATGGCGACTTTGCTGTTTCCCCCGGCCCTGATCGCAAGGGCGGCCCACCCACCCAGCGCAAACTTAAAGAATCCGATATGTTTATTCTCGATTTTTCAGTCGTGCTTTTTGGCTATCGAAGCGATTTTACCAATACTCTCGTTGTTGGAAAAAAGCCTTCTTCCTCCCAGCAACAACTCATGGATCTTGCTAAACTTGCCATGAATGCAGGCGAAAACAACCTTCTCGAAGGTGTTAATGCCAGTTATGTTTATCAGTCAGTTATGGGTGTGTTTCTTAAGGAGGGATTTGGTGAACACTTCCCCCATCATGCAGGCCATGGCTTGGGCCTTTCTCATCCAGAAGCGCCTTTTATCGTTCCGGGGTCCGACGAAATCTTAGTGGCTGGCGATGTCATTACTTTGGAACCAGGGCTTTATGTTCCAAATGTTGGTGGGTTACGCATCGAACGAAATTACCTGATTACAGAATCAGGGTTTGAATGCCTCACTCACCACGATATCAGCCTTATCTAATTAAAACAATCAAGGTAGTTGTTTGAGTCGCACATTGCGGAAGTGCACTTCTGATTGTTCTGATTGAAACCCAATTGGTCCACTCTTCAGCACGCTTTTGCATTCGCTGACTTGCACGCCATTGACTTTCACTTTCACAACGCCATCAGCTTGGCAAGTAACTTCTGTTTTGCTCCATTCGCCCATGGGTTTAAGTTGCTTTGTAAGTAGTTCTTGATCAAACTTGAGGTAGCTGATTTCTTCTTTTTCCAAACCGATGGGAAAGATTCTCCCATGGTTCCAATATCTGCCTTGGGGTTCCAAGCTGCGGGGGAAATTCTTGTTGAAGGGTTCTTGCATGTGAACTAGGCAACCGGAGTTACTTTTTGGATCGCTGCCTACTGGGTAGCGCCATTCATATTCGAGCACATAATTTTTGAAGGATTTCTCGGTATAGAAAAAGCCGGTAGGCTTGCCCGAGCAAATGATTGCGCCATCCTTGACGGTACAGTTTTTGGTGGTGTCAATTTCCTTGGGTGCTTTAGGATCGAAGAAAAACTTCCATCCTTCCATATTTTTGCCATTAAATATAGAGGTGTAGCCATCGTTATCTGCTCCCACTAAGGACCCTACGACGATTATTATCATAGAAAGAGCGTAAAAACGCATAGTAATCGACTTTAAAAGCATTATTAGGGTCCTTTAATGGAGGTCTGGAAATAGGCATTATCGATTGTAACGGGTCATATTTTTATTTCAATTACCAACTTCTTCCAGCATTTAATTGACGCAAAGTCTTAACTCTAATAGACTTTAAGGGTAGGTTGGAGAGGTGGCAGAGCGGCCGATTGTGCAGCACTGGAAATGCTGTGTGGGGGCAACCTTACCGGGGGT
>JAPLNF010000259.1 GCA_026692965.1 Planctomycetota bacterium | reverse complement strand
GCTACAGCAGCGTAGTGGAACTTTTTAGGGAACCACAAAGCGGGTGAGGAGAATCGAACTCCCATAGCCTGCGTGGAAGGCAGGTGCTCTGCCATTGAGCTACACCCGCATGGCAGATAATCTTACAGAAATCTCAGTGGGTAGAGAGGGATTCGAACCCCCGTAGGACAAAGTCCGACAGATTTACAGTCTGTTGCCATTGGCCGCTCGGCCACCTACCCGGCCGAATTTTTCGCCTTAACATCAGAGCTATACTCACCCTTAATCAAGCATCTGAAGGCGCTAAAATTATTAACTAACAAATTTCTGCAAAAAACTCTTCAAAGCTATTCTTACAACTGCTCTACAGAGCTAGCGGAGGGACTTGAACCCTCAACCGCTGGTTTACAAAACCAGTGCTCTGCCATTGAGCTACGCTAGCACGGCTAGCCTTGGAGAAAAGTAAATATAGGCCAGTTATTGCCTTAAGGCAAGGTTAAAACTGTGTTCGGGGGCAATTACCTAAATATTTTTTGAAAAGACAAATGTTTTTGAGCGGATTTAAGGTTTTGGTAATTTTTTGTATTGGAGTAAAACGCCATCGAAAGCAGGGTAAATTTTTATAGTTCTGCCAGAAAAGCCTGGAGAGGGGGGAATGGGTACAATTTCAAACGATTTTCCGGAATCTGTGCTACGAAGGGGGACAAGCCAGAATTTATTTTGAGTTTCGGGTAGTTCCAGATTGTTAATTGTTACGATATCACCGACTTTTGGCGTTTTATCATCTAATGCGGAATAAAGCACTTCGGCGACTTGGGCAACAACAGTATTTTCTTGCATTTGGGGTTCGATAATCAAATCGAGTTGAGAAGTCAAAAATTGTGGTCGGGATAAACGGACGGGTTTGCCATCCACGCCACGGGTCGTATGAATGACCAAAAAGCCCAAATAGCAAATCCAAGACAAAAACAAAGTGAGGGCAAGAAGAAGCTTTAAACGGTTTGGCTTCATCGTGCTCGCTCGTTTTCGGGCTTAAAAGCAATCACATAATCATGCATTAGACCAGTTTCAATATCAAAAATATCTTCAAAATCATCCATGGAATCATTTTCTGTTTTGCTCATGAGTCCAATTTCGACAAGATTGAAAACCATGTTTCCGAAATCACCGGTTTTTTTTATTCCCCATTGATTGAAAACACACCGGGCCATAAGGCCGAATTCATCAAGGGCAAATTTCCGCACCCCTTCGATCAATTGTTTGCCTGAAACATGGTGCTCTTTGGCAGGTTCTTCGCCTTCGGGGGGCTTTATTTTTCCGAGCGTTTTTTGAGTGTATGCGAGTGCTTGAAAAAGAAACTCGTAAGCTTCGTAGGGAAACCTAGGGTCTTTTTTTATGATATCGTGGATTTTCGGATGATAAGAACCCATGTCTTTTATTGATTCCATAAGTGTTTAGTTTGCAGAAGTTTTAATAACTTCTGAATGCATGATGGATATTCTACGGCCATCTTCAAACTCTACCAGAAGCCTGCGCGAGAGAATTTCCTGTGCTAAAACCCTGCCTTTACCTTTTTCAGTTGTTATCGACGCTCCAACATCAGGCAGTTCTTTCTGATGAAGATCATATACATCTTGTTCGAACCGAAGGCAACATTTTAACCGTCCGCACCTTCCTGAAATTTTTGCTGGATCGAGAGATGCTTTTTGCATGCGAGCCATTTTCATGGAAACCGGAGGCATTTCGATCATGTGAGAGTTGCAGCAGACGGGTTTGCCGCAATCCCCAAAATCTGCAAGAAGTTTGGCTTCATCGCGGATACCGATTTGTCGCATTTCAATGCGCGTTTGAAATTCTCGGGCAAGGTCTTTAACCAAATCTCGGAAGTCGATTCTGCTTTCGGAAAGGTAATAAAAGATAAGCCTTTCAGCGCCAAAAAGAAGCTCGACATCAACCATAGCAAGTGGGATACCCCGTTTTTCAGAGAGAGAGGCGCAGGTTTCGAGGGCCTTAGCTTCCAGCTTTTTGTTCTGTGCTATTTGTTGGACATCTTGGGGGGTTGCCTCCCTCACAATGGTTCCAACGGTCGAATCTATAAGCCATTTAAGGGTGTTTTCATTTGATTCGCAAAGAATTTCGCCAGATTCTTGGCCTCTTGGGGTTTGAATGATAACGGTAGCGCCCTTAACATAAGTTGTATGGGCCGCATCATAGTCCCCCATCAAGCGCATAGCGCCATGCCTAACGATCCATTTTATTGCCATGACAACAATGCTCCAAAAGTGAGTTATCAAGGCTAAATAACAATATATTAAATACGAATAATTAGTTTCAAGATAACGAAGCATAGCAGGAATGTTTTAAAGTAACTGTTATGCTTCAAATGAAATTTAATTAGTGGTTAAATTGAAAAGCCTTCGAGTTTAGCAATGCCCAAACGAGGTCTTGGGCCCCGATCTGCCTTTTATCGATGGGTTTTCCAAAAGAAGCGAGATTATTTTGCAGACGGATTAATTCTGCATCTTGAGCCCGGAAAGCAGATAAAATAGTGTTTATTTGCATGGGATTTCGCTTAGCTGGTTCTAATTGGAATATTTTAACGAGTTCGGATTCTGCACCGAAGGGTTGAACTTGGCCAGGGGATTTTGTGAGAGAAATCCTGAATCTTCCCAGTGTATGCTGAGTACCAAAATTTTGAATAAGGGTGATAGTTAGCTCACCTTTATCTTTAAATAGTGCTGGGTTTTGAATTTGAAAATAAGCCGAACTTGGTTTGCCAAATTCGGGTGATATAGCCCACCCAGTGGTTAAATTATTATCAATCGCGTTTGCAATGGGGAAGGTCGCTTGGTTAAAAGTGGACTTTGGATTTGTAAGAGGCAGTGGTTCAGGTTTCTGCCCTTCTAGGTTAAAAGTAGCTTTAAATTCGTTGAGAACAAAGTTGCCATTGGGCGCTCGACCCGGTCCCTTGGCGGGCAGGGTGTCGTGAGGTAACACTTCAAGCAAAATGCCCGTCCAAGCCTGTTTATCGACTGGGATTTTTACAGTAATGGTTTCTTGGAGAGGATTTTCGCCGCTGGCAAGAAAGCTGCCATCATCAAGCTTGGTAAATTTTGCTTGGGATTTCGCAGAGGCAGTAGCGGCTTTGATGTTTTCCCACTCTGCAACTTTGGTGTAGGATTTTTCCCACTGGTCCAAGCGTTGGGGTTCGCTTTTCTTGTGAATTTCGAGGGCTTCTGTTCTGCGATTAAATTCTTCCACCATGGGTTGGAAATCAGGTTCACCATCTTTGAGGGCTTTTAAGCCTGCATTGATTTCGGGCTGAGTAGGGGGCCTGTTTAAAACGCTTAGAAACAATTCTTCAATTAGCTTTGAGTCATCTTTTTGGGTATTTAGAAGTTTAGAGATAAGGTTGTTTGGGTCGCGAACTGCATCGCCAATAACTGGGCCATTCACCAAGCTTAAAACGGGCCCAAGCATCATGGAGGAAGATCTTTCGCATTCGCATGCACTTTGGCGTGGGGCTTGCCAAACAATTGAAAGAACCCGCCACCCACATCAACTGAGGCGTCAACTAATTGTGCGGCTCTGGTGCCAGCAGGAACTCCAGGGAGATTGGTGATAGAGCCAGTTGCGCGGTGGATGGAATCAAAGAGAACCTCAGCAGGCAGCCTGCGAGCCAAAGCATGAGAGAAATTTGACTCATCATCTTTGTTCCAATCATTGGTTTGAACAGAAAGCTGATAAACCCGTGATTTGCAAATAAGCTTAACGATATGCTGGATGTTGAAATCGCTTTGAATGAATTCTGAGGCAAGTTTTTCAAGGAGCTTGGGGTTTGAAGAAGGATTTCCGGCTCGGATATCATCAATCGGTTCGATAAGGCCAACACCCATTAAGTAAGACCATTGCCTGTTTACGAAGCTGCGGGCAAAATAAGGATTTTCTTTGGAGGTAACCCAGTGAGCCAACTGCTGTCTTCTGCTCGAGTTATCTGCAGCTTTGTCTTTTAAAGCAAAAGGGAATTGAGGTTGTGCAACCAATCCCGTTCGTTCGTGTTTCAGTTCTCCAGATTTTGAATCTGCGATCACTTCAACAAGGGGTTGTGCCCCTTCAACAGCACTGCCACCGACTTTTTGGCCTTTGTATTTTTGGTCTTCCACCCTTGATATCTGGGCAAAGTAAGCCGAAAGTTGGTAATACTGATCTTGGGTCCAGCGCTCGAATGGATGGTCGTGGCATTTGTTGCAATTAAATCGGACGCCCAGAAAAAGGTGGGTGCTATTTTCAGCAACAGCAGCAGGGTCGCGCAATATTTTAAAGTAGCTTGCTGCGGGGTTTTCCAAATTCGATCCCGAACTGGTGAGGATATCGCTGGCAAATTTGTTGTAGGGTTTGTTGGTAGCGATTAAGTCACGAATGTAACTATTAAGCTTAGCTGCGCCCTGATCGCCCAAATACAACTTGTTGACTTGTAAAAGATCAGCCCATTTGTTTGTCCAATGTTCGATGTAATCGGGTGAACCAACGAGTTTGTCAATTACTTCGTCTCGCTTAACCTTGCTATCGCGTTTGTCTGCAAGAAAAGTTTTTACAGCTTCAGAAGTTGGGGGCAGGCCGGTAAGATCAAGGGTGATTCTGCGCAGAAACTCGGTATCACTGCATAGCCCACTGGGTAAGACTTTGATGGACTGAAGTTTTTCATAAACTAGATGATCGATGAAGTTGTTTTCGATCTGTGGTTCCCATTTAAAATTCTTGCGATCGCCCATGATAATAAAAGTAGAGGCTGCATAATTACCTTCAAATCTTGCAAGAACCGTAGCTTCTCCTCTTCTCAAGCCTTGCACTACGCCGTTCTTTTCTACAAGCGCTGCTTCAATATTGCTGCTTTCAAGAAATGCTTCAGCAGTTACATCTCGGCTGGTGTTGTCTGGGTAGAAAGCTTTAACAAGCATTTGTTGTTTCATGCCTGGAAGTGGCAGTACGAAATCTTTTGGGAAGACTTCGATTCTGGAAGCCTTAGGGGTGGAAGGATCAAACTTAACACCTTCGGCAATCCATTTGCGGAAGATTTCGTAGGTTCTGTCGCCTGGCTGAATGACAGATCCGCCAGCATGAGGGGTCTGCCCCGAGGCTTTGAGCAGCATGAGGCTAGAATCTGGAGCAGCCCGATTAAATCTTCTTCCTTCAAGATCATCGGTAAGTGATCTGTGATCAAAAAGTGAATCGTAGCCACGAAGGCTTAATTTGAAGCCATTTTTTCCTTCAGCAGAACCATGGCAGGTGCCTTGATTGCAACCCGTTCGTGCAAGGAGAGGCATCACATCATTGATAAAGCTGGTGGGTGCAAGGCTTTTTGTCTGAGAAATTTTAATGGGAACGGAAATACTTTGGCCATCAAAAGAGGCTGAAATCATGCCTGTGCCATCTTTGAGAGGTGAAATAATGCCCGAGGGGGAAATTTTGACTAGATCTTCGGGACCTGTCCATTTTCCAATGCGGGTGAGGTCAGCATTTTCGCCTGTACTTAAAATGCCTGTCAGTAAAACTTGGGAATAAGAGAAAGGGCCAACTAGCTCTAGAGAAAGTGGGGTGATAGAGATTTTTTCAACTTTAGCACCAGCGGGCAGCTTTTCGGGCTCTTGCGCTTGGCTTAGATTTGCCTGAGTAAAAAAAAGCATTACAAAGGTAAATGTAGCAGTCATGGTCATATTTTTTGGGAAACGATTATTCATATTTACAATCTCCTGAAAGCAGGCTTCGTGGGTGTTTTAGTTTTTACTAACTGTAATTGGTACTGGAATGAATTCTTTTTCTTTTTCCCCTGTGGGAACTTTAAACAATTTAACATTACCATCAAATCCGGCGGCGGCGATTTTTGTGCCATCTGGCGTGAAAGCTATGGAATAGATTGGTGTTAGTCCGGTTTCAATTCGGGTTACTACCTTGCCATCCTCTGCCTGATAAATTTTAATAAATCCTTTACCATCCAAGCTGCTTCCTGCTGCGAATAAAGCGCCATTTTTATCGAAACAAGTGGCATAAATCCTGCCTGAAATAGCTTCGTACTCACGCACTTTGTTGGCATCATCACCGATGACGCGCTTGGTAACCCGGTGCATTTTGTAAAGCCTTGGAATGCCGTCGGATCCCCCGATCAGGAGTTCTTCATAAACTTTTTCTGCAACATCGGTTCCCTCAGCACCTTTAACCATGGTTTTATCTTTGCGAGGACGGACAGAAACAGTTTGAAGTCCGCCTTTAAGGGCTCCGGGAGTGATGCTGGTGATGTTGTCGATAAAGCGTTGGGTTGCAATTTCTGTTAATTTCATGGAGCGATCCCTGCTAATGGAAGCAAGAAAAAGGCCATCGCGGGAGAAAGCAGTACCCAGCACCCAATCAGTGTGGGCACCTTGATAAAGGATTTGTTTGCCCGTCGTAGCGTCGATTGCCCGAACAGAGTTATCTGCGCAGCCATAGGCGATTTTTGAGCCATCTGGTGACCAACTAACCCCATAAATGGTATCGAAAGTTGAAGGTGCAGAAAGGGTGAGCTTTTTCTTAGCTACATCCCAGATTTGGATCTCTCCAAAACGCCCAGGCGAGCCAGCAGCCGCTGCAATTTGTTTGCCATCCGGTGAAAACGCAAGGGATTCGATTCTTTCTGCAAGCCCGATGAGCCTGCCTAGGATTTCGGATCCATCGGCTTTGTGCAGAATGATTTCATGGTAACCAGAAACAGCTAAGATTTGACCATCTGGAGAGAAATCGATTGAAGTAATCACAGGAGGGAGTGAATAAATCGGTGGATGTTCTGGGTCAACAAGTTTCTTGGCGGATTTAGGTGAATCGTCCTTGGCGCCTTCTGATATCCACTTGCGAATGAGTTCGGTTTGATCCTTGGTTAAAGGATCCTTTCCTTTGGGCATTTCTGCTTTTTGGTCTGCATGGGCAATGATAACCTGATAAATGTTACTTTTTGTAGGGTCTCCCGGGACGATTTGAGCTTTGTCTCGGTCTCCCTTTAAAAATAAAGAAGGATAGTCGATCATCATATAGCTGCCCTGAACTTTTGCAGGTTGGTGGCAACCCTGGCAGTTTTGTTGGAAAATCGGCCTAATATCTTTGAAATAACTTGTGAGGGTGTTTGTTTTGACTTTATCTTCTGCAGCAACTATGCTTTGGGGCAGAATCAATGCAAGGAATGCCAAAGTCAATGTTAAGGGTGGTTTCATGTTCAATTCGGGTTCTACCAGAAAATTTAGTGGGTTGTCAAAAACCTTTTGGAAGGAATAACCATACCTATATTTGCAATAAAAAACCATTTCTGCAAGCAAGATATCTGAAAAGCGGTATTGCTATACGCAAAAGTATTGTGAATCCTTGTTAGTATTGTAGTTAACCAAAGGTTTCAGGGGATAGTCATGCGAACAGGAACTTGGCATACATCGTTACTTGCATTAATGTTGATTGGTGCAGCTTCCTGGGCTCAGGAAAGTGGGGAAAAGAAAGATCTTGCCCCTAAAATCCCTATCAAATCCCTGAAATCTTGGATTACGGATCTTAAAGATAAAGATGCCAGTGTTCGAGATATTGCCCTAAGTGCAATTCCAAATTATGGTTCTTCGACTTCGGAAGCGATTCCTGGGGTAATTGATCGGTGCCTTGATCCCGATGCGGGAGTGCGGGTAAAAGCAGTGATGGCACTAAGCGTGCTAGAAATTCTAGACAAAGATATTCCTAGAACGGTTGATGCCCTTGCAAAAAGAGTTCAGGAAGATCCCCAAGCTCAGGTGCGTTATCTTGCAATCAATGCCCTACAAAGATTTGATCCTGTAGATGCCAGAAGGACAATAGCTGCTCTGGTCGAAGCTTCAAAATATCCAAACTCTTATGAAGTTCGAAGGATAGCTTTGATCGCTCTTGTAAAGTTTGGCATGGATAAAACAACAGGGCCGGATACTAAAGCTGTATCCGCGGCATTGGCTGCCTTGAAAGATCCTGCAGTTCCTGTGCGATATGCAGCTATTACTGCAATTGCACTTTTAGGAAAGCCAAATAATCCTGTGGTATCTGCTGGGGTAGAGAAAGCTTTGACAGAGCTAGCCAATGGCACCGATAAAATCTTCGCAATTTGGGCTAAAGTAGGCTTGGCAAATCAAGATGTGTTAAGCGCTGCAACCCATGTTAAATTTATAAGCCAAATGCTGAAGCAAAGTGATCTGCAGGTAAAGTTAGAAGCGATGCGGGCAATTTCTGTAATCGGGGCTCTTGCAAAACCAACTGTTCCAGATTTGATTGATCTTCTTGAAGATAAAGACAACTTTGTGGTTTTTAACGCGTGCCTTACACTTGGAAGTCTTAATGTGGAGGCAAGAGAAGCAAAAGATTCCCTTACGAAGCTTATTGCTAAAAAAGACGTGATCGAACCCGTCAAGCAAGCTGCGACTAATGCATTGGAATCATTAAAAGGCGTTACCCCAAAACCAATGCCAAAAACTCCATGATTTGAGCTACATTAAATAATACCATGAAGGGGGCCGCCTCTGGCTCCCAAGGCATCTACAGCTCTTTCCACCGCAGGATCTTCGATTAATGCTGGCGCATGGTGCGGTTTGCTTCGTGCATCAATCACCAAAGATCCATGGCATCCCCAATGCTTGTCACTAATAACCGAACCTATGCCGTGGATATCTTTAGCTGGATTGGTTTTGGTGAAAACAGTCCACAGGAAATTTCCCTGACTTGCACTTGTGAAGTCACTGTCATCTACCAGTAACACCATTGGGAATTGATTGATGGAATCTGTGGGGTTAAATGCATCGCAGAAATACAAAGCATCGTGGTTTTGTGGAGATTGAAAGGGCGGAGATTTGATGGCAAGTATGCCAGGCAGGCAAACTCTGGGGGCCTCAAAACCATTTGGAAGATTTAGTTTTTCAGGGATCGTCGTTGGTAGCGCCCTTCGAATCGGGCCTGCTGCAGCAAATACTACTTTAGATCCAAGGTTTAAACCACTGCCGCTGTAATCAAGGGTATCCATGGTTGTGCGTGTATGAAAATGAAGATCGTTGGTTAAATCAATTCGTTCGAGCAGATGTCTGAAAAACAATGGAATATCTTTAATGTCCAATTCTGGGTTATCTTCTTTTGCAACGATTAACAGAAATTTTGCAAGAGAGAGTTGCCCCTGCCCTAATATTGCATTTGCGGCGGTCAGCAACTCTTGGGGTCTTTCGATGGTGTTGTAGGGGGTGTAGCGCTCACTGCCTATGGCTAGTAACAAAGGGTGAACCCCTGCTGCATCGACTGCATTAACGGCATGTACACCTGGAATGACCGTGGGAAGAATGGGGGCGGTCAATTCATGGATTAATTCACCAAATGCCGTGTCTTCTTGGGGCGGTCTACCCACCACAGTGAATGGCCAAATTGCATTAGTTCTGTGGTATACCGCTTCCACTTTCATTACAGGGAAATCATGTGCAAGGCTGTAGTAGCCAAGGTGGTCACCAAAAGGTCCTTCAGGTAAAAGCCTGCTGGGATCAACAATGCCGACGATGCAGAAGTCTGCTTCTGCAGGCATTAGGATGGGTCGAATATCTGGGGATGGCATAGGAAACTTAACCAAGTCCATTCGTCTGCCTCCGAGGGCGCCTGCAAAGCATATTTCAGGCATGGCTTCGGGTAAAGGCATTACGGCAGCAACTGCAAGGCTTGGAGGGCCGCCTACTGAAATAGCCACTCGGAATGGTTTGTTATTATTGATGGCTTTGCTGTGATGAACGCCAATGCCCCTGTGAAGTTGGTAGTGCAATCCAATTTCTTCATTTGTTTTGTATTGGTTACCTGATAATTGGATGCGATACATGCCAATGTTTGAAAACCTCCAACCGGGGCTTTCAACATCTTCGGTATGAACTTGAGGCAGAGTGACAAAAGCTCCCCCATCCTTTGGCCAGCAAACTAATTGGGGCAGTTTGGAAATAAGGGTTTGGTTTTCTAACAATGGGCCAGTACGCACAACTCTGGGCAGCGAGTTCCATAAACCAGAAAACAACTTAGGCCATAGAAGGGGATTCCGCATTACCGTTTCCGGATGAGCCTTGCAGGCAACCATAGCTTCCACGGTGGCGAGTTGATGCCGGAATATGAACTTTGCTCGGGCAATGGTCCCAAAGAGATTACTCACCATGGGGAATTTTGAGTTCTTTACATTCGTAAAGAATATAGCTGGGCCATTTGCCTGAAAGACTCTTCGATGGATAGCTGCCGCTTCGAGATGGGGATCGACTTCAACATCGATACGAATCAAGTGTTTGTTCTTTTCAAGATCTGTGACGCACTGTCTTAAATTTCGATAGCTCATTGCAATAAATCCTTAAATTGATGCTTCATTTATAGCCTCATTTAACGATTAAGCAGTAGAAATCAACCTTTTCTTTAAAATATAACGGTTAACTGGATGCAGAGGGCCAGAATCTAGATGTACGGAAGCTGATTTGCATAAAGTTTGCTGGTTTCAGGGTCGATCCATCTAAAGCGACGGTAGCCTTCACCGTAACCAAAGCAATAGTGTTGGTTGCGGTTTTAACTGTTTTTATTTGCTTTTTATGGGTGTTCGGATGATTGAAGTGATGCAAATTAGAGAGCCCGTAAGCGCCTTGACCCATGGTGCTTGGGTGCTGTTTTGCATTCCTGCGACGGTATTACTGATGAGGCGGACCCGTAAAGATAAGCTGAAATCCATCGGGTTGTTGGTGTATGGATTGACCATGCTTGCTTGTTTTGCAAGTAGCTGTTTATTTCATTCAGTTTGGGGTTCGGAAAGAATTATCGAAGCATGCAGGTCATTGGATCATGTGTGCATATTTTTATTCATTGCAGGCACTTGTACGCCAATCGCTTTAGTGTTTATGGAAAAGCGCTGGCGTTTCATGTTTTTATCCAGCATGTGGTTTTTTTCCTGCGCTGGAATATCAGTTATTGTGAGTGGTACCACCATGCCCCTTTATGTGAGGACCACGGTGTATCTCATGTTGGGTTGGATGGGGCTGTTTCTTTATATTCAATTGTTAAAGAAGTTGCCTGAAAAGAAAGCTAGGCCCTTCATGATGGGTGGGATTATTTACAGCTTGGGAGCAGCATTTAATTTAGCACACCAGCCCGTGATCATTCCAGGATTAATTGGCCCGCATGAAGTTTTTCACTTGGTGGTAATCCTTGGAAGCCTAACCCATTATTACTTCATGATAAAAACATTGGCGGGTTATTCGAAACCTCTCGACTTCGCCATGGAAATGTATGATAATCCCATCTTGATTGGTAATGATGCAAGTTGTTTGCAAGAAATGCCAATGTCACGAAAATCAGCCTGAATTCGAATGCCGTTTAAATGAAAATTGTTTTCTTTCCCTCAGTTGATGCATCTCGCGTTGCAAAATTTAATGCCATTGCTGGTCAGCATAAAGTGGTTAATGCAAATTCGTTAAATGAAGCAATGGAAGAGGTGGCCGATGCCGATGGGTTTATAGGAAAAATTACACCCGAATTGCTTGGGAACGCAACCAAGCTAAAGTGGGTGCAGTCAATGACTGCCAGTTTGGAACATTATGTTTTTCCTGCTCTCATTAATCATCCTTCGGTATTGACGAACATGCGGGGTATTTTTTCTGATGTGGTTGCAGATCATGCGATTGGGATGGTGCTAAGTTTTTCAAGAAACCTGCATCGATATATATTGCAACAAGAGCAGAGTAAATGGGCTCCCCTTGGGGGTGAGAACGGGCGGGTCGATTTTGCCAGCGGCCCTGGGATCACCAATTCAATCGATTTAAAACATCAAGTATTAAGTGAAAAAACACTAGGGGTATTTGGCCTTGGCGGAATTGGCAAAGAAATAGCCAAGCGAGGCGCGGCTTTTAATATGCGTTGCATAGGGCTTGATCCCTTTTGCTTGGAACCTTCAAAAGAAATCCCGCAACCTTGGCCAATGGAACGGTTAGATGAATTTCTAAAATCCTCTGATTATGTGGTGATCGCTGCCCCTCACACACCTATAACCGAAAAACTTTTCAATCTAGATTTGATCAAGAAAATGAAAGCAGATGCGGTTTTGATCAACATCGGCAGAGGTGCCATTGTGGTTCTTGATGATCTTGTAAAAGCTTTGGATCAAGGATTAATAGCAGGAGCAGGATTAGATGTTTTTGAAATTGAACCGCTTCCTGAAACACACCCCCTTTGGAAAATGAGAGATAAAGTAATTTTGACTCCTCATGTTGCAGGGTATGCCCCACCAATTGCTTCTAGGCATTTAGCATTTCTAATGGATAATTTGCAAAGGTTTTTGGATCAGTTACCACTGATGAATGTTGTTGATAAATCGCGATGGTTTTAAAAAGGATTTTCAAATGAGTATAAAAAATCGGCTTAGAATTGTGATTACAGGCGCAACCAGGGGTTTAGGTGAAGCTTTGGTATTGGGGATGAGTGAACTTGGGCATGAAATATATGGTTGTGGCTCATCAGAAGCGAATGTTGAGGCACTGCAAAAAAAGGTGCCGCAAGGGAAATTTGCGGTTGTTGATGTTACGCAGGAAAAATCTGTAGAGAAGTGGGCAAAATCTGTGCTGGGGCACGGGTTGCCTGATTTACTCATTAATAATGCCGCGGTAATCAACAAGCCTGCTCCGTTATGGGAAATCTCAGAGAAGGAATTCCGCAACTTAATTGATGTAAACATTAACGGGATTGGAAATGTTATCCGTTGTTTTGTCCCTTCCATGGTGGGGGCGAAAAAAGGGGTGATTGTAAATTTAAGTTCGGCTTGGGGCAGATCAGTATCCGGTGGGTTTGCGCCTTATTGTGCATCTAAGTATGCGGTGGAAGGTCTGACAAAGGCTTTGGCGCTGGAATTGCCTCAAGGAATGGCAGCCATCCCTTTAAATCCTGGAGTTATTAATACCGACATGCTAAAAACTGCTTTTGGCAATGGAGCCTCCAGTTATCATTCCGCGAGTACTTGGGCTAAAAGTGCTGTTCCGTTCATTTTGGGTTTAAATGCAGCTAATAATGGAACATCATTAACCGTGCCGTAGCCTACAAAGCCATGCCGTTTTGCTTCTTGATTTGGCTAGGCAGATGTAAATATTAAATGAATAAACTCAAATTTTTGAAAAACTAATAGCAACAATCTGTCTAAATGCTTAAGATAAGCCTTAGTAATTAATGACTATTAACTTGAGTATTTATAGGGGAATGATTGTATGACGACGCCTTTGCAATCTTTAATAACTGCGGGTACTAAACTTTGGCTTGATTCCATTGATCCAGAGTTAGTTAAAGCAAATCGCGCGATGGGTGCAACCGGGGCTACTTCCAACCCAATTATTATTTCGAAGTTGTTGGGGACACATCGTTTTGACGAGCAAATAACCAAGTTTGCTGCTGAAGGCCTTGATGATGCTGGCCTAGCATGGAAAATGACCGATCTATTGGTTTCGCAGGCACAAGAGGTTTTCTTGCCTGTTTGGACATCAACCAAAGGCAATAATGGTTATGTAAGTTTTGAATTGGATCCCCTGCTTGAAGATAAAGATTGCAAGCTTTCTGTACAAGAAAAAGCTGCTCACTATATCGAACTAGGTAAGAAATGGGCCCAAGGGCATCAAAACCGAATGATCAAGGTTCCTGCAACTCCAGGTGGCTTGGCAGCATTAGAAGAACTTTGTGCTGCTGGAATTACCTTGAATTGCACTTTGATTTTCTCCGAAAGGCAATATTTGGAAGCTCGCGCTGCGATTTGGCGCGGTGCTCAGCGTCGTAAGTCACTCGAAAATTTCAAATCGGTTTATAGCATTTTTGTTAGCCGTTTAGATGTTTACACCGAACAACATGTTCCTACGCTTTCCGCTGAAGCTCAAGGCATGGTAGGGATCGTGAACGCTAAAAGATTGTGCGCAATGAACCATAAGTTCTGGGCTGACAAAAACCTGCCTTTGCAGCAGGAAATTATTTTTGCTAGCACCGGTACTAAAAAACCTTCCGATGCTGCTTACAAATATGTTGCAGCGTTTGCTGGGTCTGATATCGAAACGAATCCTCCAGAAACCAACGATGCAACCCAGAAAAGCGGTCAAGTTTTCACCAAGCAAGTTGATGTTTTGCCTGCAAAGTCCATCTTGGATGATATCGATTCCAAGGTGAATATGCAGCATTTGGAAGAAACTTTGATGTCAGAAGGCTTGAGTAAGTTTGCAGATCCATTCAAGGGCCTGCTGACAACTATTGGTGAAATACGCAGCAAGCTTGCAAAGTAAAGTTGTTTTGATTTAGAAGAGGGTTCATTTTGAACCCTCTTTGCTTTTTTATAAGCGTTCGTTTTGGTTTACATTTTGGCTTGGGAGATTTTTAATGGCAAAAGAAGAAGCGATGTTGGTTCAAGGCAAGGTCACCGCTGCGCTTGCAAATACGCAATTCAAGGTAAAACTTGATAATGGGCATGAATTGGTAGCTCATATTGCGGGAAAAATCCGCAAAAACTTTATTAGAATCCTGCCTGGTGACATTGTTACCGTCGCAATTTCCCCTTACGATCTTTCGAAGGGAAGAATTACCTACCGTGGCCCTCTTCGTGCGAAGCTGGATGCAGAAGCTGCGGAAGAACTTTAACTTTCTAGTTCTTTCTTGTTTGGTTTATCGGCTTTACGACTAGAAGATTTGCCTACCTTCTTCTTGGCTGGTTTTTCATCTCGATCAGGGTGAACCAATATTAGTTGGCTCCATAAACTTGGATCTTCTGAAAAAGGAAAATCCAAGGTGCTGTCGTATATCTGGTCGCCTAATTCCCTGTCATGTACTTGAATACATATACCCAACCTAGGGCATTCTTCTGAGTCATACCCAGCAAGTGCCTGCGATGGTAAAAATGCTTCCATAAAATAACCACTCGGTTCGTTGGTGCAACGGAACATAATTTCACTTGGGTTGCAAAAAGGCGCATCTTGCAAGGCTCTGTGAATTTTTGATTGAACGAAACATGGGTCTTCTCTATCCGGGCCTGCCCCCGATGCAAGAAAATGGAATTGATGGCAGTAGCGTGTTGCTCGATGGCTAGATCGTGAATCGCGGGTATCAATCCAAATAGTTATCCCATCGGAGCTTCTAGGCCTTGTATTGTCCCCTTCTGGGGGTTGTTTTTTGCCTGTAATTGTGGCTTGGAAACCGATTCCTTGGGCATTCCAGCAAATTCGCAATTCAGCGAATTCTTCCTGTCCATCTAAACCACATAAATTAGCGATGGTAAATTCGCTGGATAGATCGAGTAATGCATCGCCCTTGGCTAAAGGCACGCTCGGGTGGTTCAGGCACTTTCGTGCAAGTCGAATAAGAAATCGTGAAGGTACTGGCTGCATGGAAGCAATACTTTCTTAATTTAAAAGGCTGCGGGTTAATACTTCCTTTGCGCGATCAAAACAAGGATCCCAAACAATTTCAGGCGTCTCGTTTATGAGGCAATCCCTAAGGTTTTCAAGGGTGTTCCTGCCCATATGCGGGCATTTATTACATGCACAAGTTATCCCCGGTACCGGATGATATCGGTGCTGTGGGAAACGATTTTCCATCTGCCACATCATGTTAGGTTCGGTTGCAACTATAAAATCTGTAGGAGTTTTAAAAGTTGCAATTTTATTAAGCATGGCTTCGGTGCCCCCAACAAATTCACTATAAGCTCGGATATTTGCAGGGCACTCTGGATGGGCAAGCACCATTGAGGTGGGAAGCTTTTTCTTCATCGCAAGAAGGTCACCCAAGCTGAAAATTTCATGTACCATGCATGCCCCGTCCCAAAGGATCATTTTTCTGCCCGTTACTTCTTCCAGATATTGCCCAAGGTGTCTATCGGGTACAAAAAGAATTTCCATATCGGCGGGGACTTTTTTAACTATACTTTCTGCATTTCCTGAGGTGACAACCCAGTCGCTAAGGCTTTTTACAGCAGCAGTGCTGTTGATGTAAGTTACCGTTTGGAATTTTCTGCCATTGATCCGAAGCATTTCCTGATAACGGGCCAATTTGTCTGCGGGGCAACTATCTGCAAGAGAACACCCAGCTTGGAGGTCTGGGAGTAAGACTTTTTTTGCTGGATTTAGGATTTTTGCAGTTTCAGCCATGAAATGCACACCACAAAAAACAATGATGGGGGTCTCAACCTTGGTTGCGGCCCGGGCAAGAGCTAAGGAATCGCCATTGAAGTCAGCGATTTCTTGGATTTCACCCTCTTGATAATAATGTGCTAATATCGTGGCTTTTTTTTGCTTTTTTAACTCTTGGATTTCTTTGATAATATCATTCATTGCAAGGGTTCCCAAAGTTTTATGGTCGGGACAGGGGGCCTTAATTACAATTTGGCCTAAAGTAACAATACATAATTAAGTTAATAATACCTAATTTTTGAGTGATGGCCTTGGAGAATTTTATGGATCAGCAATCTAAAGAAAAAAGTGATAAGATTTTGCAGCTTTCCACCGAATCAATTTCACTAGCTCAGGCGGTGAAAAAAGCGGGCATTGGGGGGACTGGTGGGCAATCTAAATTCTTGGTTAAAGAAGGTCAAATCCAAGTTAACGGGCAGGTCGTTACCACGCCGGGCTTTACCCTTCATCCAAATGACCGGTTTGGCCTTCTCAAAGGGGAAACATGGGTGGTTCAGCAGTTGTAAACTCTGTTGTAAAGCCCAGCTTTTACACGGATCCAAGCAAGTCCACCCTGCTAAAAGTTTTTTATCTGGCCTGGCCTGCTTTGATCCTCCAATTCCTTCACTTGATTATCAATCTGTGGGATCGTTTTATTGCAGGCAGATTTTTGCTGGGCGATTCTTCTTCCCACCTCTCAATTCAAACAGCTCAGACCACAGGGCAATACTTTTCCTGGCTTATTTCCAGTTACAGTGTCCTTGTTACCGTCGGTAGTACCGCACTTATCGCCCGATTTGTTGGTGCGGGAGATTTTAAATCCGCATCTAAAGTAGTGCATCAATCCCTGCTTCTTGCTTTTTTGTTTGGCCTTCTTGCGAGTATTCTTGCCATTATTTTTGTACCCTTTATTTTGTCCCTCATCGGGCTTCAGGGGGTTGCTGCGCAAGAAGCCTATGGCTTTCTTTTTAATATCTTCATCCTGCTTCCTTTTCAAATGGTCGAAGCTGCAGGGATTGCCTGTTTGGTTGGCGCGGGTAATACCTTTACAGGATTATTGGTTCTTGGCTTTGTAACTCTGCTAAACATCCCATTATCTTTTATTCTTGCGACGGGATTTTTAGGAATAGTTCATCTTGGTTTTCCTGGCATAGCTCTTGGTACTTCGCTTAGCCATTTTGCAGGAAGTATTTTGGTTATGTGTTTGTTGCTGCGGGGTTCTTCTTCGCTTCAGTGGAACTTAAAAGAAAAATTGGATGTGGAACTAATTCGAAGGCTACTTCGAGTGAGTCTGCCTGCAGGGGTAGATAGCCTTAGCATAGGCTTCGGCCAGTTTGTTTTTTTGGCAATTATAAATCGATTGGGTGAGGCCTCTGGTGGTGCCCATGGAATAGCATTGGGATGGGAAGCACTAGGGTATCTTTCTGGTGCTGCATTTGGCACAGCAGCGACTGCGCTTGTGGGGTTAAATCTTGGGGCCGGTTTACCAAAAGAAGCCAGTCGTTGCGCATGGACAGCGTATGGTTTGGGCGCTGTATTCATGTCGATCATGGGTGGGGTATTTTTTTTCTTTGCAGAATCTATGTTCTTAGTTTTCTGCCCCGATCCTTCTCAAGGTGAAATAGTTCGAATTGGTGCCCCTGTTCTTCGATTGATAGCTTTTGCAATGCCTTTTTTAGCTTCATGTATCATCATGACTTCAGCATTGAGGGGCGCGGGGGATACCCGAGTTCCTGTACTTTTTACTTGGATTGGATTTTTTCTTTTAAGGATTCCTGTTGCATTGCTGTTTGCAAGAAATCCAGCGGAAGACATTTTTATGCCCGAGCTAGCTTGGGGGTTGTTGGGCGCTTGGTTGGCAATGTTCGTGGATTTATTCGCTCGGGGAATATTGCTTCTTTATAGGTTTGGCTCTGGAAGGTGGAAATCAGTTAAAGTCTGATTTTTTACTTATTCAGGGCTTCGAGTGCAGTTGGGAAATCGTCGGTGAAACAAAAACGGTCATCCAATTTGCATGCTGCAAATATAGACTTTACTTGTGGGCTAACATGGCAAACAGCAAGCTTACCGCCTAATTCGTTTAATTGCCTTTGTAGGGAGATTATTTTTCCCAGAAACACACTGTACATGCATTCCATATTGGGCCCTAGGCTAAGTGCAACCTTGTTTGCTTTTTCGTCAGCAATGATTTTTTTGATTTCTTGGAATGAGTCTTGGATTTCAAGTTCGGAAGGTCTTAAATTCTTAAACCTTAGACAGAGGCCATCACCCTGTCTTTCGTAACTCATAAATTTGAATTGGCTCATGGGAAATCTCCGGTCGGATCAATGGCGTTAAATTATTCTCTTATATCAATTTAGCCCAGCCATTACTAATGTCAAGCAGGGAATACTCACGGCGAATTTAATTATAAAATCGTCGGACATTAATAAAGTAAATTGATTGGTAGTTTTTAAATCGAGATTAATGCAAGGGGCATTCTTTGTTTTTCCGAAAGCGGAATTAATTCGTCTGTTTCTTGATAGGGAAGTGGTTCCGCTTCAAGCATACCTTGATAAACGTCGGTTATTATTACCGGGATCATCTTACGGCGCACTGCTTCAATCATACCGGGTAACATTACCCGAATCCCGCGAGAAGAAGTGCCTTCCACCCAACCTGATCTTTTTACCGATTTTGATTCAACAAGAATGTGTTCATTAATTCCCAAGAGGCTTTGCTGGTATTTTTGCAAGTTCTCTTGCTCGATTTGCTCTAATATTTTTCGTCTTTGCAGTTTTACTGGTGCGGGAACTGGGTCTTTTAAGGATGCAGCGGGGGTCCCTTCTCTTGGGCTATAAGGGAACAAATGCATTTTAAAGAATCCGATTTTTCGCGATAGGTCGCAGGTGGATTCAAAATCTGCATCGGTTTCACCAGGAAAGCCAATGATGATGTCGGTAGAAAAGCCAGGTCTATCTAAAGCATTTGAAATGCGTTCGCATCGATCGATAAAACCCTGCCTTGAATAACGCCTACGCATTTGACGCAGAATTTCATCTGAGCCACTTTGAAGGCATAAATGAAAATGAGGCGCTACTAAAGGATGAGTCTTCATTGCATCGATCAGATCATCTCGAGCTTCTGCTGCTTCGATGCTGCTTAGGCGAATTCTAAGATTGGGAAATCTTAAACTTATTTTTTCGAGCAGGTGCCATAGTCTGCACCATTCGCTTTTAGCTTTGCCTTTACTTAGATCGATACCGTAGTGGCCTAAATGAATTCCGGTAAGAACGATTTCCTGATAACCAGAAAGTTGAAGGTCTGCAATTTCAGCAAGGATTAGTTCAGGTTTTCTGCTAATGAGGGCAGGCCTTACGGATGGAATAATGCAATAACTGCAATTTAGCAGGCAACCGTCTTGAACTTTGACAAAAGCCCTTTGGTGGTCATCAAATCGGGTAATATTTAAGGGGCGTTGATCGATGCCAAATTCTGCAAGAGATGAAAGGAACGATTCTTTGTTACCGATTACGCTTGAAACCCCATCGATATTTGCAATGCTTTTGGGGTCGCGCTCTGCGTAGCATCCCGTGACTAAGATTTTCGTATTTGGGTTTCGGGAGTGAATTTTCCGAATTAAAGTTCTACCCTTGGCGTCTGCATCATGGGTGACGGTGCAGGTGTTGATAATGCAAAGATCTGGGTTTTCATTATCTAATGCTTCAACCACGCCATTAAGTTCAAGCATTTCCCTGAAGTATTGCGACTCATATTGGTTAACTTTGCAACCAAGAGTTTCAACTTTGCAGGTTTTTGGTTTCCACTTCATAGGTAATAATGACCGGAAAACAACATAAAATGAAGTCTAAATGAAAAGTACCGAAGGTGGGACTTGAACCCACACACCTTTGAGGGTACCGGATTTTGAGTCCGGCGCGTCTGCCATTCCGCCACTTCGGCATATTTAATAAGTTTAGCGATTGCGATTTAAACTTCAAACCTTAGATTGTAAAAACTTTGATTTACTTCAGGTTTTTGAGAAAGTTTGTGTGGATTAGTGGTAAATTACATTAGAATAATATTTTAATAATCACGCAGGGAATTTGATTCATGAGTGATTCCGCTACAGAAAAGACCGAGTTGGGCAATTATTTTGTTGCCAACTACCCGCCATTTTCCTTTTGGAAGCCTTCTTTTTTACCTGAGGCCCATAAGGTTTTAAACGCACAGCCAGTGCAGGGCACAACCCTCGGGCTTTATGCGCACATTCCTTTTTGCAGGAAGCGCTGCAAATTTTGTTACTTCAGGGTTTATACCGATAAAAATGCTAAGGATGTCGATAATTACCTCGATGCACTTATTCAAGAAATCGCTCTTTGTTCCCAATTGCCTGTGCGTGGTGGCAGAGATCTTGACTTTGTTTATTTTGGTGGTGGTACTCCTTCTTATTTGAGTGTTACTCAACTCGAAAAACTTTTTAATGGCATAAAAAACTCATTTAGTTGGAATGGCGCCAGAGAAGTTACTTTCGAATGCGAGCCAGGCACTCTTCAGCAACATAAGCTTGCAGCCCTTAGGCAAATGGGCGTCACGCGCTTAAGCTTGGGAGTTGAGAATTTTAATGATGAAATTCTTGAATCGAATGGCAGGGCCCATCATTCCGCCGAAATAGTTAAGGCTTACACTTGGGCACGGGAGCTGAATTTCCCCCTTATAAATATTGATCTCATTGCAGGCATGGTGGGTGAAACCACAGAAAATTGGAAAGATTGCATCAAGAAAACAATAGAAATTGCACCTGATTGCATCACCATTTACCAGATGGAGCTTCCTTTTAACACCGTGTTTTCAAAGGAATTAAAACAGGTTGATCAGCCTGATCCTCTTGCTGTTTCTGATTGGCCAACCAAACGAGCTTGGGTTAGATATGCTTTTGAAACCTTGATGGAAAATGGATACGAGATATCGAGTGCCTACACTCTGGTTCGGAGCAAGGCGAAAATGAAATTTGTTTATCGGGATGAGCTTTGGCATGGGGCGGATATGTTTGGAACAGGCGTGGCTTCTTTTGGGCATATTAATGGGGTTCATCTGCAAAACTTGGATGCATGGGATAACTATATTGGTGAATTGCAGAAGGGTAGTATTCCACTTGGTAGGGCGTTGCCCGTGACGAAGCATCAAAAATTGATTCGAGAAATGATCTTGCAGCTTAAAACCGGACACCTTGAATCGGAATACTTTGAAAATAAATTCAATGTCCAAATATTCAATGAGTTTGACTCTCAGTGGGGGTCGCTTGAAAAAGAAGGCTGGTTGAAACTTTGTCAAAATTCGGCCGATGTCACCATGGATGGCTTGCTTCAGGTTGACAGGCTATTGCCCAGATTTTTTGAACCTGAACATTTAAATGCCCGGTACACTTAGTTTTTTGTAAGGTTGTGGAAATAGAATGAGCGAGCCATTGCAATTCATGATGGGTAAGTATGCAGCAGAAGTACCTGCTGATTTGTATTAT
>JAPLNF010000258.1:17215-39964 GCA_026692965.1 Planctomycetota bacterium | reverse complement strand
CAACCTTCCCACGCTTCCGAAGAAACCACTTGGGCTTTTTGCCTGTCGCAAATGGGAAGAATCACAGGTCAGCGGGCTCTCGACCTCGATCAAGATTTACGCGATAGCATCCTGACAAAAATCAGGGATAAGAAAATCCCTGCCGAGTGGATCAAATGCCTAGAAGAATTCGTGCCTCTCGCAAAAGAAAGCCAATCTAATCTTCTTGGTGATTCGTTACCCGTAGGATTACGGCTTTACAAATAGATCAAGCAACGCATCAACCCTATTTAAATTAGGCTCACACAAAATCTTTGCCTGTAAGAATCTTGAATGCTTCAAGATATCTAAGGCGGGTTTGTGCGATAGTTGCTTGGGGCATCGCTGGGGGCGGACTGTTTTTATCCCAAGTTGTAGTTTCGAGCCAATCGCGAATATATTGTTTATCGAATGAAGGCGGACTGATTCCGGTGGCATAAGATTTCTCATCCCAGAATCGCGAACTATCAGGCGTGAGCGCCTCATCGATCAAAATGATTTCCCCAGACTTTAACTTCCCCCATTCAAACTTGGTATCTGCAAGAATAATGCCTTTTTCATGAGCATATGCCGCAGCTCGTGAATAAATATCAATGCTTCGGTCTCTTAGAATATTTGCAGTTTCAGAACCAACCTCTTTGACCATTTCTTCAAATGAAATATTTTCATCATGCCCTGTTTCAGCCTTGGTCGCTGGCGTGAAAATAGGTTCAGGCAATTTTGAACTTTGCATTAAACCAGTTGGCAGCTTGATGCCACATACAGTTGAAGATGATTGGTATTCCTTCCAACCAGAGCCAGCAAGCCAACCCCGAACCACACACTCGATTGGCACAACATCTGTTTTTTTTACAAGGATAGTACGGCCTTCAAGTATTGATTTCTGACTCGAAAAGGCTGGCCCCATTTCATTTAAATCGGTACTGATCAGGTGATTTTCAACCTTGAGTAAATTCATCCAGAACAAAGTTAGCTGCGTCAAAATTTTCCCTTTGTCGGGAACACCATCAGCAAGAACCCAGTCGAATGCGCTTATTCTGTCGGTGGTTACGATCACAAGTTTATCGCCCAGGTCGTAAACATCGCGTACTTTCCCCCGTCGGCAAGGGAATCCTTCGATTTCAGTTTTAGTAATCGCCAAGGGCAAGCTCATGAACAACCACCTTTTCTTTTGCAGTTTTAACAGAATTTTCTGCTGCTACTTCTACCTTGATAGAGGATACTAGACAATTGCTTATTGGACATAGTTTTTTATTTATTATGTGGATCTACTGATGGTGATTTTCAACAGCAATACCGTTCGAATTGAAAAAGACCAAGATGGAACCATCATGATTGTGTTGGATGTTAAGGGAGAATCCGCCAATAAAGTCAATCTTTCCCTTCTTCGCGATTTAGATGCAGGCTTGGATAAACTCGAAGATATTCCTTCAATTCCAATCATAACTTTACGAAGCGGGAAGACTTCGGGTTTTGCTTTTGGGCCGGATTTGCATGAATGGCAACAATTGCAGGCAAATGGCAATATTAAATACTGGCAAGAAGAAGGGATGCGGGTTTATAAAAAACTCCGGGATCTTAAAGCGCCTACCATTGCAGCTATCAGCGGCCCTTGTTTAGGTGCGGGATTGGAACTCGCATTGGCTTGTGATTACCGACTGGTTTACGAGCGCCCAAACACCATCTTTGCATTTCCGGAAGTCGAGCTTGGTGGGTGCCCTGCATTTGGTTCCATTTATTCTCTGGCCAAGATTATTGGGCTAGAGAAGACAACGAAACTCGTGGTTTTTGGAGCACGATGGAAAGCTAGAGAGATTTTCCTTAATCGGCTTGCTGACGGTATCGCGCAAACCGAGTCTCAACTTCGGTCTGAATTTACCAGATTAATGGGAATTGCTTTAAACGAGGGGAAAAAGAATAACCGTACTTCGGCACCCGTATCTCTTCGCTCGATGTTATTTGAAAAGAATTTCGCAGGCAGAGCCATCTTGAATAGGGCGTTCAACAGGATTATTGAAAAAAACACCCCCGAAGAAATTCAAGCTCCCAGACAAACACTTAATCTGGTTTCTAATTTGGTCACCCTCAAAAGCTCTGCTATTGCTGAACAAAAAATCGCTGAACTTAGCCAACGATTAATTCCTTCGCCAACCTGTAAAAATCTGGTGAAGTTTGCACTCGAAGACATTTCTCGTATTCCTGCTGCCCCGGTGGAGACCCCTACCCCCAATCGTGTCGCCCTGATTGGCGAAGGCAAAACTGTTGCAGAATGGGCTTTTTTACATGCCTCCCGTGGTATACCCGTTTCCATTCAAGGAAAAACTGCGGAAGGGCTTGGAAATACGCTTTTGGCATTAAACCGGCTCATGCATGAAACTATTCGAAAAGGCATATGGAATGCCGTGGAAGTCGAAAAACGGCTCAGTTTAGTCGATGGCACTACCCATGCCACATTCAAAGAAAAGCCTGATATCGCCATCCTAACTGCCCATAGTTTTTTCAGCGCAACAGATATCGATCTATTCAAAAATAATTATCCAGACTGCATGGTTATCAAATCAAAGGAAACAGATCCTTGGCAAGGCGAGGATGCTTGCTTATTTCAGCAATACCCTTTAGGAAGATTTCCTTGCTGCGAATTGGTCATCCCAGAAACTAGCTCTCTGATTAAGCGAGATTTTTTGCTGGCATGGATTTCGCGATTAGGCAAAACCGCAGTTACAATTAGCAACACAAAATCCAGCATTGCAACTAAAGTTTTACTATCTGGTTTTCAAGAAAATGTGGAGCTACTTGCCGAAGGAGTTTCGTTAGAAAAGATCGAAAACTCACTAAGAAAGTGGGGCTTTCAATTTGGCCCATTATTCTGGGCCGATTGGCTTGGTTTAGATTTGATCTCTAAACTTTTTGTACTGCGATATCCAATTGAAACTGAAACTCACGAACTTTTTTCCCAAATGCGAACCCGGTCATGGTTGGGGATTGAAGAAGGTAAAGGGTGGTTTTTGCACCACAAAAACTCTTGGTGGCCAAACCTACTTGCGCAGAATCTGACAAAACATACTTTAAAACGTAGAACTGATTCCTTGAGCAATTCCATGGGGAAAGTAAACCAAGTGCGGGAAGGGCGCGAACGCATCTTGTTTACCATGCTTCTTGAATTTACAAATATCAGAGAAGACCATGTTTTCAAAACTGAAGCAGATTTAAATTTCTTGGCGGTAAGAGCAATGGGATGGCCTGCGCATACGGGCGGCCCAGGCCCTTGGATCAGGCTTAAAGGCCAAGATTATTGGGAAGCCCTTTCCGCTAACTATGTCTCCCGATTTGGCAGGCGGTTTGTATTACCGAAATCTTGGAATCTATGGTTCGATTGATCACCCTTAAATACAATTATTAAAACAACACTTGACCTCATCCCTTTTAGAAACGATAAAAGTAGAACTGTTAAATATTTGTATTGATACTCTGAAAGGTAACCCAATGGCAAGCAAACCGGAAACTAGGCTTCAAGAACTCCACATTCAGCTTCCTCCAGCACCTAAACCCGTGGCTAAATACAAAATTGCTGTCCAAGTTGGTAACATGCTTTATGTTTCAGGCCATGGCCCTGCTAAAGTTCACGAATCCACACCTCTAAACGGCAGAGTTGGCGAAAATCTTACCTTGGAACAAGGCAAAGAAGCTGCAAAAGCTGTGGCTATTAATGTGCTTGCAACCGTCAAAGAAACCATTGGTTCTTTAGATAAGGTCAAACGGATTGTGAAAACTCTTGGCTGGGTTAATTGCACCGTTGATTTCAAAGACCAACCCAAAGTAATTAATGGGTTTTCAGAATTGATGGCAGAAATTTTTGGAGAAGAAAACGGCGTGGGCGCAAGAAGTGCTGTTTCCGCACATACTCTTCCCGGTGGTATCCCCGTTGAAATTGAATGTATTTTTGAATTACTATAACCTTTATTCCTTTTGAAAGAGGCTTAATACCATGGCTAAATCGACAACTAAAAAGAAAATCATCAAAGCTTCTGATAGCAAAATCCGAAATGCAATCGAAGCAGGCGATGGCATCTTACGACTGGCGCCTACTTGGGTTCCACGCAGTTTCCTTATGCCAGGCCGAAGAATCAAACTTGCACCACAGGATCTTTATGCCTACGGTGCCCATCGTGGTGGCATTGATGAACGATGGTTTGCTTCCACCACCCCTGCTGCCAACGAAAATCGTGAAATTGACGAAGGCTACAGCTATGTCGTGGTGAATGGCGAACGATCGTTCTTGCTCAAGGATGCGGTAGATGTAGAAGGTCAGAAATTGGTAGGCGCAGCAATCTGGAAGAAATACCAGAAGTGGCCTGTTTATAGTAAGTTTTTTGATAATATGGGCCCTATCCCCCACCACATGCACCAAAGTAAAAATCAGGCTGCAAAGGTCGGTCAGGAACGCAAACCTGAATCCTACTACTTCCCGCCACAGCTTAATTCCGTGGGCAATAACTTCCCCTACACCTTCTTTGGCTTGGAACCCGGCACCACCAAAGAAGACCTTCGCAAGTGCCTCGAGCGCTGGAACGAAGGGGATAATGGAATTCTTAACTTCAGCAAAGCATACAAACTGCAACCCGGCACCGGCTGGCTTGTTCCGCCATGCGTTCTCCATGCTCCAGGTTCATTGGTCACCTATGAACCACAATGGGGTTCTGATGTTTTCGCAATGTACCAAAGCATGGTTGAAGGTCGCGCTGTTCCATGGCATCTTCTTACCAAAGACATGCCCAAAGAAAAACATCACGACATTGATTTCATCGTCAACCAACTCGACTGGGAAGGCAATGTAAATCCAAACTTCAAAGATAGCCATTATCTTGAACCTATCGCTGTAGCTGACACTGAATCCGAAGGCTATGTCGACCGCTGGGTAGTTTACGGCAAATTCGATGGTGAAGAGCTTTTCTCCGCCAAGGAACTAACCATCAACCCAGGCGTAAAAGTCACGATCAAAGATCGTGGCGCATACGGCCTTATCACGGTTCAAGGTACAGGTAAAATTGGGAAGCACGCCCTCCAAACCCCTGCAATGATAAGATTTGGCGAGTTGACCGATGACGAAGTATTTGTTAGCCACGAAGCAGCGGTGCAAGGTGTGACTTTCGAAAACACAGGCCTCGAGCCTTTGGTTTCCTTGCGTTATTTTGGTCCTCACACCAACATTGATGCGCCCGCTATTGGCGACTACAGAAAGAAAAAGCGTTAATTAAGACCCCATTCCCATGGATCGTCTAAATTACCTTTTAAATTACAGATCCAAGCCTTGGTAATACCCAAAGCTTGGATCTTTCTTTTTCAATCAGCACTTTAACAAAAACCATCTTTCTCGATGATAGGAATGTAACCTGACAATTAATTTCAATTAAGATAACAATCAACTAATCTGCTTCGCATCCTTTGAACATTTCAAAACAAAAAAATAATCACCCTAGTTTTTCTTGCCCTCAAGCCTGCAAAGCGGTATGACAATGCTTGGTACAAGTGTGAAAAAGTATAGTTTAATGAGGATCTCCCATGAGCAACAGCACCTTGAAATTACATAACGCCATGTGGCCTGGCTTGGTTGGCAAAGAACCGGGCACAGATCATCCCCCCATCAGCCTAGATAATATGCTTGATTTTACGGTAAAAGCTCAAGTAAATGGGCAAAAGTTCGATGGAGTTGATCTCTTTCTTTTTCATTCCCACACCGACCCGGATGCCAGCACCGACGATATTAAAAAGATGGCAGACAAAATCGCCAGCAAAGGATTGAATGTTGGTTCTGTTGTGGCTCCAATTTGGCCGGGTACTGTTGGCGATTCCTCTTTTGGCAGCCCTGATCAACGGGCAAAATTTGTCCTCGCTGTTAAAAAAGCTTGCAGAATTGCTCGCATTCTTAACGATCACGGGGTTCGAAAATACGGCATCATTCGTATTGATGCTGCTGGCGGGCCTTCCGATTGGGCCAAAGACCCCACCGGTAACACTAAAAAAACCGCTGAGACTTTCCGCGAAGCTGGCATCGTGGCTGCAGCCCATGGCGAAAGACTTGCCGCTGAAGGCGAAATCTGTTGGGGTGGAATGCATTCTTGGAAACATATGGTAAACCTGTTGGAACAAACGGGCATGCCAGGCACTGTGGGTTTTCAAGCCGACCTTGCACACACCTACCTCTACCTTATGGGCTATAATGCCCCTGAAGATGCACTTTTAAAAGAAGGCTATTCCCATTCGGAATTTGAAGCTGCGTACACCAAAATGACTGATGCCCTCCGTCCTTGGACCATCGACTTCCATGTTGCTCAAAACGATGGCACGGTACACGGCACTGGTTCGCACGATAAGACAGGCAGGCATTGCCTTGCCGATGATCCCAAGGGCAAGCTGGATATCACCAAAGCTTCAGGGTACTGGCTTAAAGATTACGCAGGGCGCGGCATTCAACATATCTGCTGGGATGGTTGCATGTTCCCGAACAAGGTTCTTGAAACTCAAGAAACTTGGAACAAGATTCTTGCAGCCATGATTGCGGTTCGTGATGCTCATGGTTCCAAATAATAAACAATTTCGCACGGTAACATTTAAACTTCAACAGATTGGAGATGGTCATGGCTTCGTCAAAAAAACCTCTTAACATCGGCTTGATAGGTTATGGATTCATGGGTAAAGCCCATTCCAATGGGTATGTAAAAGCACCATTGTTTTTTGATCTACCTTATAAACCAGTATTAAAAGCTGTTTGCGCACGCAATGCTGAAAAGGCACAGGCATTTGCAGATACTTGGGGATACGAAAGCATTGAAACTGATTGGCGCAAACTGATCGAACGCAAAGATATCGATGCGATTGATATTTGCACACCCAACAATATTCATGCTGAAATCGCTCTTTATGCTGCTGCCCACAAAAAAATCATCCTTTGCGAAAAGCCATTGGCAATGAATGGCGAAGAAGGCCTGAAAATGGTCGAGGCTGTTGAAAAGGCAGGAGTTCCAAACATCGTTTGGTACAACTACCGCAGGGTTCCCGCTGTTACCTTTGCCAAGAAGTTGATCGACGAAGGCCGACTCGGGAAGATCTTTCATTATCGTGCCAAATTCCTTCAAGATTGGACCATCAACCCAGAACTTCCACAGGGGGGCGCTGCATTATGGCGACTCGATTCTGAAGCTGCTGGCAGCGGCGTTACAGGAGATCTTCTTGCTCATTGCATTGATACTGCAATCTGGCTTAATGGCTCGATTCATGATGTTAGTGCTATGACCGAAACCTTTGTCAAACAAAGGCAGCACAACCTCACTGGCAAAATGGAAAAGGTCACCATTGATGATGCTGCTCGTGGGCATAAAGCGCTTTACACCTTCGAAATCAACGGCGAAAACGCTTCGATTTTCTGGGATCTTCATGACCTTCACCGATTGCAATATTTTGATTACAAAGATGAAGGCCCACTACGCGGGTGGAAATCCATCCATGTAACTGATGGCGATCATCCTTACATGGGTAACTGGTGGGTTCCTGGTTTACAAATTGGCTACGAACATAGTTTTGTTCATGAAGTTGCAGATTTTGTTACTTCATTGGGAACCGGAAAACCTGTCGGCCCTAATTTCAGAGATGCTCTCGAAACCCAACGCATTTGCGATGCAGTTTTAGAATCAGCCAAGACCAATCATTGGGTTGATGTCAAGAAAGACAAGTAAAACCAAGCTGCTAAATAAAAAAAGCCCGTCAGTTACGACGGGCTTTTTTTATTGCTTCTCATCCTAACTATAAACCCTGCTAATCGGGGAAACCGTGCTAGGCAATATCGGGTTTGGCCTACCGCTGATATCCACTACCATCGCATGTGGATCGATCCCCATGTTGCTGTAAATGGTTGCAAGAACATCAAGATAGTTAATAGGATTATCTTTGGCTGAACCAGCACTGCTATCGGTTGATCCGATAACCTGCCCGGTTTTCATTCCGCCACCCGCAAGCAATGCGAAATTCACTCGAGACCAATGATCTCGACCTGCGTCTTTATTAATTTTTGGAGTTCTGCCAAATTCACCCCACACACACACTGTAGTGGTTTTATCCATCCCTCGTGCGTAGATATCCTCAATAAGTGCAGATACCCCTTGGTCAAAAGTGGGCAAATGCTCTTTCATATGCTTAAAGTTATTACCATGCGTATCCCAAAACCCATAGGCAACCGTCACGCAACGTGAACCAGCCTCGACAAGCCTTCGTGCCATTAAAAGTTGATCATTCCAAAGCGGGCCACCATCCCCCAAATGCTTACTGGAGCCTTTACCGTAGCGCTCACGCACTTTCGAAGGTTCCTTAGTTACATCGATGGCTTCAACCAACTTGCTAGAAGTAAGAACTTCAAAAGCACGCTGATAATTCTGGTTCATGCCAGAAACTTCCAACCGATCTGAATTCCTACGGAAAGCGTCGACTTGTTCCAGAAGGATTTTACGGTCTTCAAAGCGACTTGAAGTCAACCCTTGAAGTTTCATGTTATCAATGCCTTCGCCATCTAACCTAACCCCGGAAGATGCTCTTCCGAGAAACCCAGAACTGGGGCTATTGTAAGGCTTATGCTGCATGGTTGGAAAAAGATCAACAAACGCAGGCACCGAAGGATTGACCTGACCCTGAACTTTGGAAATCACTGAACCAAAGTGGGGCTTATTATCCCTCTTGGTTTCTGACATTGGATAACCGGTGGTGCTCTGAAAACTTGAGTGCTCATCAATTTGACCAACAAGAGATCTTAATATAATGTATTTGTCTGCGCACGCTGCAAGCTTGGGCAAGTGCTCGGATATCTCGATACCTGAAACGTTGGTTGGGATAGGTTTGAATTCGCCCCGGACTTCTATGGGCGCATTTGGCTTAAGATCAAAACTATCCTGATGAGCCATCCCACCTGAAAGATAAATCATAATAACAGAGCGCTGGTTGCCCTTCAGATTGGAAGCAGCTTCGGCTTGAAAAATGCCCGGGAGGGTAACGCCAAAGGGTGCCAACGCCCCTACGCGCAGAAAATTACGCCTGCTGACGCCATCGCAAAACTTTTTCGAAGATGTTTGATTCATAACAAGCCTCTTGGTGTGCCAATATAAGCATATAATAGCACTATTTCCCAGCATTTGGAAATGTTAAACCCACAATTTCAAGCTATTTAGCCCTCTTCTTCATTCGACAATCCCACCCTTATCCTTAAATCCGAACCCTAAACCACTTGTGAAGTTTATTCGAATTTTTTCAGTTAGAAACAGTCTTTTACGATTAAAACCGAATACATTAAGAATTATGCATATTATTTTCATCGATGCTGATGCCTGCCCGGTCAAAGACGAAATTTATCGCGTCGCCTGCAGATACTCCATGAAAGTTGAAGTCGTAGCAAATTCCACCATGCGGGTGCCTGCGAACCCCTTATTCACCATGGTAGTTCGTCCAGGATTTGGAACCGCGGATGATTGGATCGCTGAAAACACGGGGCCGGGCGATCTCGTCATTACTGCAGATATCCCACTTGCTGCCCGCTGCCTCGAAAAAGGTTCGCTCGTCCTCAATGCCAAAGGAAAACAATTTACAGAAAATGACATCGGCACGGCTCTAGGAATGCGCAGCCTGATGGAAGAACTTCGCCAAAGTAATTTGGTTTCGGGGGGCCCTTCCCCCATGGGCGCAAAAGATCGCTCTAAATTTCTTTCCAAATTTGATGAGCTTATTAATGCAGTTCGAAAAGCATACCCACCACGCAAATAAATCGCTTCTCCCAAAACTCGCACCCTGATAAATAGCACTTAAAATCTTCAATCAACTGGATTATTACAAACGGTTTGTACATAATTGTACTTTTGCTACTGTTCTTCAAGAGGAGAGATATCATGAACAACTTATCACGCAGAAGCTTGCTTGCTGGCGCAACGATCATGGGGCTATCCGGCACAGAAGTGCTTGCATTTGCAGACAATAAAAAACCCTTCAAATTCATGCTGAACACCAGCACCATCCGCGGACAGAAACTTCCTCTTAAAGACTTGGTTGAAGTTGCTGCAAAGGCTGGTTACGACGCCATCGAACCTTGGATTAGTGATATCGACCAATTCATCAAAGATGGTGGAAACCTCAAGGATATGGGTAAGCGAATTAAAGATAGCGGCCTGACCATGGAAAGTGCCATCGGTTTCTTCGAGTGGATTGTTGATGATGATGAAAAACGAAAACAAGCAATCGAGCTTGCAAAAAAGACCATGGATAATCTTGCATTGCTTGGAGGAAAAAGGCTTGCTGCACCCCCTGTTGGTGCCACCAATAAGCCTGGTATTGATTTATATGCTGCAGCCCAGCGATACCGGGAATTACTTATTGCTGCGAGCTACATCGGCGTGATTCCCCAAGTTGAACTTTGGGGCTTTTCAAAAAACCTAAGCAAACTTGGAGAAGTGGCATTGATCGCAATCGAAGCCAAACACAAAGACGCCTGCATATTAGCTGATGTTTACCATTTGTTTAAAGGCGGTTCTGATTTCGAAGGGTTGAAACAACTTGGGCAAGGCGCACTTCAAGTTTTTCATATGAATGATTACCCAAAGAATTTAAATTCGACAGAAATTCAAGATAAAGATCGGGTTTATCCCGGCGATGGTATTGCACCTTTAACAACCATGCTGAAAACTTTACGCGACAATGGGTTTAATGGTTTTCTTTCGTTAGAGCTATTCAATCGAGACTATTGGATGCAGGATGCGAACTTGGTTGCAAAAACCGGGCTCGATAAAATGAAAGAGGTCGTGCAAAAAAGTTTAAGCTAACTCGCTACTAATATAGTCCTTAGCATTTTAAGGGAGGAAAGCGGCAATTCTCTTACCCCGCTTTCCTCCTTTATCTATTTCCATAAAAATCCCTCGCCTTTGCCAACCCTTCTCGACTTGACTTGATTTTTCAAATAGGTATTGTTCCCAACTTCATGAGATGGTGTAAAGATTTTTACGCCGGTAAGTTTTCTTACTGGTCCTTTGGTTCGAGACGGAAGGTGTATTCATGCGAAGTAAATCATATATGCAAAAGAAATCACCCAAGGCAATTCATTGGAGCATAGCATTAGTGCTTGCTTTCCTATCAGTTCTGCCCGGATGCATGCATCAAACCCCAAGGTTAGTTGCAGAAGAAGAAACGGAGCGCGATCGCTACGGAGTTCGCACACTGGGCGAATTTTGTACGGTTGGAAATGCAGACCCTCTTCCTTTAGGTGGAATTGGATTAGTCGTAGGGCTAGATGGAACAGGCGCTGCGCCTACTAGTGATGCCAATCGAACAATGCTGGAAGACGATCTTCGAAAGCAAGGCGTTCGAAATATTAAAGAAATGCTTGCAAGCAATACAGTAGCTTTGGTTATGATTTCTGCATCTATACCACCGGGAACCCGCAAGGGTGATGCCTTGGATATCGAAGTGACTCTGCCGCCTCGCAGCAAGGCAACAAGCATACAAGGTGGATATTTAAAAGAGTGTATTTTATATAACTACGATTTTGCAAAGAATCTTTCTCCAACATACTCAGGGCCCAAAGGAACTTTGCGAGGTCACCCTGTTGCAAGGGCTGAAGGTCCACTTTTAGTGGGATTTGGCAAGGCGGGTGAAGATGATGAAGGCAGGGTAAAATCGGGTAGAATTTGGGGCGGTGGAAAAACACAAATCGACTGGCCCTTCACTCTTATTCTGAATCAAGATCAACAATTTGCACGCGTATCAGGCATGATTTCAGATCAAGTAAATGAAACTTTCCAAATCAGCAAAGGCGATCCAGGCGCTGTTATTGCCAACACTAAAAACAATATCTCAGTTTCATTAAGGGTTCCCACACAGTACAAATTAAATCATCCACGATTTCTTAGAGTGGTAAGGCTAATCCCCACTAGAGAAAACGATGCAGGTAAAGGCGGACAAGGACGCGCAAACTACATCAAAAAACTTAATGAAGACCTTATGGATCCTAGTCGTTGTGTAACCGCAGCTCTTAGACTTGAAGCATTAGGGCAAGAAACCATTGGAACTTTAAAAAATGGCCTTAAGAACGAACATCCATTGATTCGATTTAGTTCTGCAGAATCATTGGCTTATTTGGGCAGCCCTTCTTGCGGCGAAGAATTGGCCCGATCCGTTATTGATCAACCCATGCTCAGGGCTTTTTCACTTACAGCAATGGCATCCCTTGATGAAGCCATTTGCCAAGTCAAGTTACGCGAAATTCTTTACTCATGTACAGATGATGAGACCCGCTACGGGGCATTCCGGGCCTTGCGGGCACTTGACGAAAAGAACGAAACAATTCAGGGCGAATTTTTGAACGAATCATTCTGGCTGCATCGGGTTTCACCCGACACGCCTGGCATGGTTCATATCTCTACAAGTAAGCGCCCAGAGATCGTTTTGTTTGGCAAAGAACCAGCCTTTAGGCCGCCTTTCTCGCTACTTGCTGGTGAATTTACCCTTACCTCGGGCAAAGATGATGAAAAATGTAATATCTCGCGCATTCCTCTACGGAGTGGTAAAACCATTAGGAAATCAACTGGCCTAACCGTCAGTGAGATTCTTACAACTTTGGCAGACATGGGTGCTCTTTACCCAGATGTCACCGAACTTCTTCGCCAAGCTGATACGACTCAGGCCCTTACTTGCAGGGTGAGAAATGATGCACTTCCTCAGGCTGTTTCGGTATATGATTTGGTTAAGGCAGGAAAAATGAAAAAAGGAAAAGGCGAAGAAATCGGACTCGCAATGGACGCCAGACCCGATCCTTCTGCAACTCCAAATTTATATGCCCCTGTTAAACCTTTAAGTTTTTCAAACACTGAGGATCAGGAAGCTCTGCTAAACAAAAAACCAACAACCAAGGATAAAGCAACTGCAGAGCGATTAAAAAACGGGCTAGACAAATAATTTTTTACCGGGGGCACCAGGGTACCTTGCCCTGGGCTACACCTTAAACGGAATTCTGCATGCTAAAAAGTTTGGAATTAATCGGCTTTAAATCCTTTGCCGATAAAACAGACTTTAATTTCCCTCTTGGCATCACTGCCATCGTTGGGCCCAATGGTTCGGGCAAAAGCAATATTGTCGATGCAATTCGCTGGGTATTAGGCGAACAAAGCGCCCGCAGTCTTCGTGGCGGGGAGATGACTGATGTTATCTTCAACGGTTCCGCATCGCGAAAAGGCAATGGCCTTGCTGAAGTTTCACTTCTCTTTGACAACACAAAAAAAATATTCCAAACAGAAAGTGCCGAAGTCCAAGTAACTCGCAGAGTTTACAGAAATGGTGATAGCGAATACCTGATTAACCGCAAAACATGCAGGCTCAAAGATATAAAAGATTTATTCATGGGTAGCGGAGCTGGCTCAGACGCGTACTGTATTATCGAACAGGGCAAAGTTGACAGCCTTTTACAATCTTCCCCTAAAGATCGAAGAATCATTTTTGATGAAGCTGCAGGTATAAGCCGTTTTAAAGTAAAAAAACTTGAATCTCTCCGAAGGCTGGAACGAGTTGATCAAAATGTTGAACGCCTCAAGGATATTTTGGAAGAGGTAGAAAGACAATTAAAAACAGTACGTTTGCAAGCGACGAAGGCACAGAAATGGCAGGAATATTCTGAAAGGTTAAAAGAATTACGTCTAAATCTTGGGCTACAGGAATACTCGCAGCTCACAGAAAATCTCGAATCAGAATATACCAAGCTATCCTCTCTAAAAAACGATTTAGAACAAGGTCTATCAGAAACCGATGAACTCGAGAAAAAGGCTCGGGAAAAAGAATCTCTGGTAGCACAACTGGATGAACAAATACGAAGTGGGGATCTGTTGATTTCTGAAGCCAGGCAAAATATCGCTGCAGGCGACTCTTCGAAAAAAAGTGACCGCGACTCTCTCGAAACTTCGGACCGAGATCTCCTTCAGGCACGCAAATCTCTGATGGATCACAACAAAAGATTATCTCTTTTGGAATCACAACTTGATTCTCTCAGACAGGAAGCTGAACTTGCAGAATCAAATTGCACTGCTTCAAAAACAATCGTCGAAACTCTTGAAAAAGCAGAAAAAGAAGCATCGGAAGAAGATTCTGCTCTCCGCATTTCAGTCATAAAATCCAAGGAAGAACACCTTGATAATATGCGCATGCTTGCGCGGTTGCAAAACGCCCTTACTGGTTCCAGAGCCAAACTGGAATCTTATCATCGGGAAGCAGAAAGGCTTCGGCAACGTAATGAAAACGCCGTAGGAAGCCTAGCAGTTCTAGATGCAGAACTTAGTGAATTGGTAATCGCTGACGAAATTTTACAAATAAGATTAGCCGCATCGAGGACCACTCTCCTTGATTTGGGAAAAGAAAAAGAAGCATTGGAGTTGGCGCGAGACCAATTCGCCAAGGAGCTTTCGGAATTTCAGGCTAATCGAAGTGGCACCGTCAGTCGCCTTGAAGTTCTAGAAGGATTAGAAAAAAGTTTGGAAGGATTTGGCGTTGGGCTTAAAGAAATTCTTGAGCTGAGCAAAGACCCTTCTTCACTTTTATGGAACACCATTCTAGGCGTTGTTGCTGATTTCCTCGAAGTATCAACTGAATTTGCAGTGCTCATCGATCTTGCTCTTGGTGAAAAATCACAACGCATTCTTGTACAGGATCAAGAATCCCTGATCAAAGCCCTAGCCTTGAACTCAGAAGCTTTTTCAAGCAGGATTTCTTTCCAAGGCTTTTTACAAAACAATATTCAGGCTGCTAACTCCTCTTCTGAAACATCGATTCTACTAGAGAAACAACCCGAAATAGTTGGTTGGGCCCATGAGTTTGTTAAATGTAGTAATCCAGATTTCCCGAACCTACCTCAATGGCTTTTGGGACAAACTCTGATTGTTAAATCCATCGATTTTGCAAGAACGCTTTCCGCTTCTCATCCTTCGATTAGATTTTTAAGCCTTTTAGGCGAAATCCTTGAACCTGATGGCACCCTAACCATGGGAACCCATCATGCGGAAACAGGCATTCTCTCTCGTAAAGCTGAACTAAGAGAATTAAAAAATACTCTTGTTCAAATTGAAGATTCCATTGCTTTGGCTCAATTCAGTTTAGATGAAACAAAAAGCGCAATCTCGCTTGCAGATACTCGAATTGAAAACCAAAGACGCGATATTGATATCCTCTCTGAACAATTAAGCGATCTTAGGGCTAGAATCGAACGACAAAAACAGCGAAAGGATGGAATGGATGAAGAATTAAAAGTCAGTGGCAACGAACTAAGGAACCTTGATAAAGAAAAGGAAAAAGAAACCAAGGAACTGGAAGCTTTTAAAAACCAGGCTGAAGAACTTGAAGTAGTCTGCCTAAAAATGGAAGAACTCGTAAAGGTTGGGGAAGAAAGACTACGCGACATCGAGCTCCAAAGACGAGTGAGATCCGAAAAAACTACCGTCGCAAGAGTTGCATTTGCCCAAGCCGAAGAACGGGCAGAAGCTTTTAAAACCAGATTTAATTCTGCAAACGAAGAACTTTCAGGCAGAAAAATTGAACAATCTAGAACCCGAACTCAGATTTTGGAAATTACATCGCGGTCAGACACTCTGAATCTTTCGATCCTTAATGTCACTTCCCAACTTGCATTATGGTTTCTTAAAAAGGATCAAGCCGAAGAAAAGGCACGATTTCTTTTATTGGAAAAAGCCAAAGCAGTTAAAGAAAAAGAAACCTTTGTATCAAAGGCTTATTCCGACAGAACAGCTTGGAGAAACAAACAAGAATTAGTGCATGGCCGCGAATTAGCAGTCAACGATCTTCAAATCCGACGCGACTCTTTGTGTACACGAATGAAAGATGATTACGAAATTAATCTTGATGAACTTTATTTGCAAAGCCAAACTCCAGCAGAAGGTACTGAACAAATTAATTCGATGCCTCCAATAGAAACGACAGTCATTGCAGATGAAATCACAGAACTCCGCAATAAGATCCATAGGTTAGGTAATGTTAATATCGAATCGCTCGAAGAATTGACAAACTTAGAATTCAGACACTCAAGCCTTAAAATACAATATGACGACCTTGTTTCAGGGAAAAAAGCGCTCGAAGAGATTATCAGCAAAATCAATGCAGATAGCAGATCACTGTTTATCGAAACCTTCCAGAATGTAAGAACTCACTTCCAAGATTTATTCCGCAAACTATTCGGCGGAGGTATGGCTGATGTAATACTTGAAGATGAACAAGATGTTTTGGAATGCGGTATAGAGATTAAAGCAAAGCCCCCTGGGAAAGAATTACGCAGCATCTCTTTGATGAGTGGTGGGGAAAAAACCATGACTGCGGTAGCATTACTTCTGGCAATTTTCCGCAACAAGCCAAGCCCTTTTTGCCTTCTCGATGAGGTTGACGCCGCACTTGATGAGGCCAATGTAAATCGATTTACTAATGTATTGCGCGATTTCATGGATAAGAGCCAGTTTATCCTTATTACCCATTCCAAACGAACGATGGCGTGTGCTGATGTTCTTTATGGAATTACGATGCAGGAATCGGGCATATCAAGAAGAATGGCAATCCGATTTCAAGATTGGCCTGCTGACGAGAAAAAAGACGAACCTTCAGCTTAATTACAACACCTCATCAATTCCGCCTATTTTAACAGCATTTCGGCATCAAAAAGAAATTTTGCACAACCTGACAAAACTGGTCTTTCCACAAATTAATATTGAGGATAAAGCCAGATAGTTCCCTTATTTTTTTGGAAGATATAACTGTGAAATACCCTTTCTGGCTTAAAAAAACACTGGCAGAAGCAGGCTTAGGCAACTGGATTCCCGGTGCAACAAATTTATTTTCATCCCCTAGCAACATTCTTGCAAGTTGCAGTGATACAATTTTGCAGGGGGATTTTGAATCATTTGCAAACGCAGAAACTTTCATAAACACACCCTCCCCTGATTATCTTGACCTTTCTTGCGATCACATCCAAGGGTTGGGAATTCCTGTTCAGGTTCTTCCTCGAACCTTGGCGATTAAAAATTTATCTCCTCAAGAAGGATTTTCTGAAACCCGGGATGCAGTTTCAAATTATCTCGACCTGGAATACGGTGTTCCTTTTAATCCAGTCAATGAAGTGTTAATTACAAATGGGATAACTCACGCAATTCAAACCGCACTAGAAACCTTTGTAAACCCTGGAGACAATGTTCTTTTACCAGATCCATGCCCAGCGAATCATGAACAACTTGTTCGCAATCATGGCGCCAATCCAATCTGGATCACTTTACGGCATGAAGATGGCAGATTGCATTTTTCCGAAACAGAATTAAAGAGACAGATGCGGAAAAGCAGGGTCGCAATTTTATCAAATCCATCAATTCCTACAGGTGGAGTTTTCCATGAAGAAGATTTTCTAAGAATAGGCGACTGCGCTTCAAAAAACAATTGCCTCTTGATTTGGGATCATTCTTTGATGGGATTACAACTGGATGGAAGCCCTTTCCACCCAGGCAACTCAATTGAGACTAGAAAACTATCACTTAATGCTGGCAGTTTAAGTATAAGCCACGGCATATCTGCCGCTAATGTAGGATGGTTAACTGGTAATGAGAATTTAATTGCCCCATGCAAATTATTGTTGAAAATGCGCAATGCAAGCACCAGCATATTGAGCCAGCAAATTCTCGTTGATGCGATCCAAAAAGCACAATCAAACGAATGGTATGAGTTTCTGCATCGTCTTACGGAAAATAGAAAGCACAATTTTCAAAAACTTGCAGGGATGGGATTGGATCCTTTTTGGCCTGCTGGTGGCCCTTATATTTGGATTCCAATTTGGCGCAAAGAAATCAATTCGGTTCACTTTTGTCAGGAACTGGAATTAAATTACAAGGTTTTGATTAAGCCAGGAACTCACTTTGGCCCATCCGGAGCAGGCTATGCAAGAGTTAGTTTTGGTGTTGATGAAGGAAGATCGATCGAAGCCTTAAGGCGAATGGAACTCTACATGGACAATAAACCATTGATGAAGGCAGAGCAAATCAGACTGGCAGCTTAAAGATAATCTTCACGAATGGGACTAAAAATATCAAGGGCTTCAGCGCCTTCTTCAAACGACCAAACCTGATGAACTACATTTGAAGGAATGCGATAAAAGTCGCCTACAGCAAGTTCTTTCTTTTCATCGCCTATTTTAAAAACCGCCCTACCCTTGAGCACAATTCCAATTTGCTCATGGGGGTGGGAATGGCTTTTCACTTCCGAATTCGGCTCCATCTTAACCAACGACATCATCATCTGGGAAGCAGCACAGGTGGTAATACTTACTCCTGGGAAGATATTGTGCTTTGCCAATTCATTAGGAAGAGGAAAAAACTCACTCATAGTAATTTTGTCCGGATAAATTAAACGGCTACTTGGATCCAACCAAAAAATGAAACTCTGCTGTTTGCCGAATGATGAGTGACATGGTGCTTGGTTCGAAAACAATCGATCCAGCACCTTCAGGTTGCCAGCTTTTAGGATCAAGCGCCATGATGCTATTCATAATGTTTTGCACATTCTGAATGAACACAGCTTGATTATAATTCCCGGGCATATTCATGTTCATATTGCCAATGATATCACCAATCGGGTAGGCCCTTGTCGTCATGGTTTCTTTGGCCCGATCGGGGCTGGTGATATGAATTGTTTTTTCTTTGATCACATAAGAAAGTCCAAGATCGGAAAGCACTTTACGCAAAATCGTACGAGTACTCCAACCCCGGGAGTTAACAGTAATCGGCGTTTCAGTGGTGATATTCATCAATTGCAATGCTTGTTGATCAATAACCAAGGGGCTGCCAAATTGTTTTTCCATGATGTCAAGAAATGATTGGAAGGGTTCATTCTTAAGGCTAAAGGTTAAAGGGGAAGACATCGTATTCATGATTTTGCGATCTTCTTCACTAACTTTAGCGCCCGCAGTACGGCGTTTAGATTTCTCAACCCAGTCGTCAGGGAACGAAACATCACCAGTGACAGGAATTGATGCTTTAAGAATATCTCTTTGAAGCGCAAGCATCATATCGGAACGGGTGGCACGAAGCTTGGATTCAGCACCGATGTTATCTTGAAACTTGCTAAGTCTTCCAAGAGCTTGTACCTCGACATTATTTGGGTACTTTTTTGCAAGTTCATCAAAGCTACGGTTAGCTTCAGCAGTTTGGCCATCTTTACGAAGATTTTTAATTGAGTCGATATTTCTGGAAAGCTTTTCATTTTCTCGTGAAGTGCGGTCGATATCAGCAATTCGCTCATTGGCTTGGGCCTGCGATTGAACTGCATCCAGATTTTTAGAAGCGGATACACCAATATTCTTTTCGTAAACCTTGATTTGGGATCGGATGCCGCGAGTAAGAGAATCTCGCTTTTCTGCAGGAAGCAGTTCATCGCTTTCAATGCTTTCGAGAATCGGTTTCAAATATTCTGCAGCTCTTGTGAGAGAAAACTTGGACAACCTCAAAGCTTCGTTCAATGCCTGCTTTGCTTCGTTCTCTCTTTTTTGTATTGCAACTTCCCGGAGCTGGCGAGCACGGGTCACTAACTCATCTTCTGCAATAGCATTCGAGCTATTGATTGAAGCTATCACCATGAAGGTGGCTGCGATTGTAAGTAGATTTTTACGGTATGCTGTAAACATGTCCGAGATCCTCCCGAACCAAAAAACTGGTTGTTAAATTCCTAACGGTATTATACTACTAAAAAAGACCTCACAACTAAAACCAATAATTAATTTGTGAGTAATGGTATCTCGAAACAAAAACTTTAAAAAATCGAATTGGCTTAACGCAGATCAATCGTCAGATATTAGCTTTGAAAGGATCGGGGAGATTTCTCCAGCGAGAAAGACCGATCCGGTGATGCACAGAATGCCGGGGTTGGGTGTTGCAAAAAAGGCTTTTCTTGCAGCTTCTTCTAAAGTTTCACCAAGAAAAGCCTCACCAGTGCTGTTTTGGGCCCAAATGTCTAACAATTCTTCCGGCTTTGCTGCTCTTGGGCTGTTTATCGATTGCGCAAAGATAACCTTGGTAAATATTCCTGAGAATTCTTGAAACATGCCAGAAATGTCTTTGTCGGAACTAGCGCCAAAGAGTAATACCCTTGGAACTACTGGAAAACTTTCTTTGATGGTTCGCACCAATGCCGCTGCTGATGCACGATTATGGGCGCAATCAACCACAACCCATGGGCTTTGAAAAATAACTTGCATACGGGCAGGCCACTTTGTGTTGCCCAACCCCCATTGCACCGCTTCATTCGAAATCACAAACCCCAATAAACGCAATTCTTCCACTGCGCTTACAACTATCGCAGCATTTGCGGCCTGATGCTCACCAAGTAAAATCATTTCTATCCATGGCCATTGTTTTCTTTGAGTTTTAATCTGCACTGATGGTGCAATAATCAAACTATCTTTAAAAATCCCTGGCCGATAATCCCAGCTAAAATCTACATTGGCTTGAACCAGCTTAGAACCCATCGTAGATGCAATATCCGAAATTACCTGCCTAGGCCCTGAATTGCAAACCCCGCTAATAACTGGAACGCTAGGTTTAATGATTCCAGCTTTTTCCCTAGCAATATGTAAAAGTGTGGGGCCAAGTTGCTTTTCATGATCCAAGCTAATGCTGGTAATGATAGAAAGCAAAGGATTGCAAACATTGGTGGAATCCAACCGACCTCCCAAACCAACTTCGAGAATTGCAAAATCGACTTTGTTTTCCAAAAAATAAATGAATGCAACAACGGTTGCAACTTCAAAAAAAGTGGGCATAAACCCAAGTGGCTCGCACTGCGGAAACCCAATGGCGGTTTTGATCTTAGTAAGAATTAAATCGAGCGAATCCGCAGAAATGTTTTGGCCATTGATACTGAACCGCTCTTCCACAAAAAACAAATGGGGGGAAGTATAAAGCCCTGTACGAAATCCCTGCTGTGAAAGAATTGCAGCAAGCATGGCAGAAGTCGAGCCCTTGCCCTTGCTACCCGCCACATGAACGAAATTGATTTTTTTTTCTGGGTTACCGAGAAGGTCTAAAACCTTGCGCATGCGATCGATTTTAAAATCATCGGGTGTGGGAAGGCGATGCTCGAAATTAATCAAGCCGTACCAGAACCCCCGGGGTGACTCATCAAGGTGTTTCGAAGAAAGCATAAATACCGGCCCATCCCAAGATGGCTAAGGTTCAACACAGGCAAAACGCCTACCTATAGCTTATTCACCTTGGACAGGCATGCAAATCTGCTCCAACAACTTTTCACATTTTTCTTGAACCAAGTTGGCAAGATTAGGCAGTGGCTGGCCTTCAACCAACCCCTCCGCCAAGCTTGCTAAAATCCTTGGAAACGCATAAAGAGATGCACAACCATCAAGGGTAAGTGGCTCCATCCTGCTATGTCTGCCCTTTTTCTCCATATCTTGCCAAGCCTGTTTTCCCTTCCCAACAAGCATCATGTCGGCTTCGGGCCTAAGAAGAATCAAATGATCGATTACTGCGGGTTCCAAATCCCAAGCAGAAAGTTTAACTGCGAGATCTCGGGATTTCCCCTGACCATTAGCCAAGAATAACCCAATCCCTACTTTCCATGGCTGACCATCTCTGCAAACCCAATGCGCAAGTGTAATCGCACCATAAGTGGGGTGATCGCCGAATGTCCATTCCGATACCACATGCTGTAAACGCCATGGCCCTACCTTAATTCCTTGATCATGGCAAAGATGCAGCAAGCTACCGAGGCCGGCCTGCAATTCTTTTGTCGCACCAGCAAGGGCACCCTCAGGGGTCAACTGTTCCTTGGCAAGAGAAAACTCTTTCGCCCATAGCTGGCTCAAGGCTTCAGGCTGAAGTTCCTGTATTCTTTTTTCTTCTTTCAGTTCTGCGGCAGATTCATTTTTAAACTCGCCACCGATTGCCAAGCTGTTTCTCAGTTCGGCTTTTTCAATCTGCGCCTCTTTTCCCATACGCCCTTCGGGAGTCGTATCCAGAATAACCATAGATCGGACACCTTCAGGCAATTGGTCCTGAGGAACTTCCAACTCGACAGAATCAACATGGTAGCCCACGGATGAAGTTTGGCCAGAAGATGAAGGAGCAATCTCGTTGATTGATTCGCTTTCTGCCCCATAAACAATTTTGTCAAAGAAATGCCTGAATTGTTGAAGCATATCTCGAAGAGTCGGTTCGGTTCTTGCGATACGATCGATTTGTTCCAAGGTAAAAGGGTAAAACACTGGAAGGCTTTTAAAATTCGGCAAACCACGAAGTGCAGGTTCAAGCCTAGCCAACACAACTTTCCGCACCAGTTCAAATGGGGGTGCATCAAGCTTCATGCATTTGATTGTGCCATACCCAGGAACATGCACCGGATTATTAAGCCTGTCTTGAATATAACCATCAAGCGAGGGAATGAATCTGTTCCATAATCCGCGTTCTGCAAAAACGAGAAAACTGATGCCATCAAGCTGATGCATCGCTTTAACAATACCAGCGAAAAAGGTTTCAGCAGTTTTGTGTGCATCATCATTTCTTCGGGCAAGCAAAAGATCTTCCAGTTGATCAAATGCTATAACAACCGGAATGCGGAGTTCCTGCATTACACCCATCATGGCCTTGAAAAGCGCAAGCACAAGGTCTTGCCTACCTG
>JAPLNF010000258.1:2607-17145 GCA_026692965.1 Planctomycetota bacterium | reverse complement strand
CCTGCAAAATAGCATGCCGCATCATGGCTGCAGCATCGTGACCAGAAGTACGATCTACATATTCGCAAACAAGCTCAAAAGCCCGATAACAAGTTAATCCAGCTTCATCACAAAGCTTACGCACCATACCAGGCGACTTAGCATCTTGGCTTGGTCGAGACAAAGCATCGATAAGCCATTGGGTTCGTTCAAGGGCTTGAGTACTTCCCAGACCAAAAGTTTTCGCAATCCATCCCAAGCCAGGTGGTGGGAAAAGATCGAGCCTTTCCTCAGAGGAAAGATCTGCAAGGGTGCGAGTTAAAAGCATACGAATCAACTGCTCGCCCACATATTCGAGGGGTCTGCTGTTTCGTTGTTTACCGCCCCCAAGCAAGGTGTCAAGCAACTGAAACAAAAGGTACTCTAAAAAATCGGTGTCGCGTTGATAAGAACCGGGGGTGACAAGTAATTGCCAATTACCTTCCATGCCATGTTTGATGGAATGCAAAAGGTGGGTTTTACCTGCGCCCTTATTTCCAAGAATTGGAACCACTTCAGAATGCGTATTCGGGGTGTATCGGTATTGATCTACAACACGGAGTAGTTGTTCGCGTTCGCGGGAATATAGCTCCGGAACATGATAAATCGAACAAACTTCATCATCCGGATTGCGGGCAAAATAATTCCGGAATGGGTTACCCTGGCGCTTGAGCCAATCGATAGCATTCTGATGATTCGGTTCGTTAATTAAAAGCTGGGACATAGTAACTCCATTTGGTAAATCAGCCAGCACTGCACAAGGCAATTGAACTGTCATCCGGATTAAATACAGCAGCAGCGGGCCCTAAACTTGCATAACAGGCAATTTCATGGCCAGCCATCAAGGCTAACTCAGGCTTGGGAATTTCAGAAAGTGCGCCAGTCCATGGATGCAACTCAATGAGTTTCTTCTGCCTTAAATTACGCAGCGCATCATGAAAAGCCCCCGGTGTAATCCCGGGGCATAAAGGCGATAAGTGTTGATAAAGATAATTAAGCTGACAATCCCCTGCTCTGCCCGAATCACTCCATTCCTTCAAAAGAATGAAAATATGTTTCGCTGGAGAACTGAAATCTTCAGATAAAGGTGCGCCCAATTTCAAAGGTGCGCCCAATTTCAGAGCAATAGAACCTGCAGCTTTCTCCAAAGATTGGTAGAAAGCGACGTCATCATTTGCGGGATTAATAATGCTCTTTTCACCCGGAGAATCAATAATTGCGGATGCATTTTCCAACAACCTATCAATCTTAATTCCTTCCAGCACTGCACGAATACCCAAGCGAGTAATCTTGACCATTTCGGTAAAGGGCTTGGTGGATTGTTCAACCACCTTTAATAACCGCATCTCAAAACAATATTTCGCTGCAAGCTTTCCTGATGCAGATAGCGGAAACAACCCTTGCACACCCTTTTTATTAAACAAAGAGCAAATACCAGCAGATTCCAAGGCATAGCTTAAGGCATGTAATATGATGATTTGTTGATCCGCCATGCCCCCTCCTTGGGTATTTTAATCGCTAGCCTAATATTCACTTCTTCCATGAAGTAAGGCAATCAGGCCATAATCCGTGCGTAGCATAGCTTTTTATCAATAAGAAAGGCAAGATCACAAAGGCCCCTAACATGTAAAGCTTTGGAGTAGAAACCTGCCTTACCAATTAGGGCAAATAAGGAAGGCTGGAGAGTTTAGCCCGGTATCTGCGAAATGTGTTCAAAAGCCTGTTTTACAAGCTCCCGGAGTTTAGCGCCCTGCAAAATTAATTCCAACAGTTCATCCGGTTTTGTTGCAACCAACAAGAGTTGCCTGAACTTTGGCTTTACAAACCCCTGCTCAATCATTTGATCTATCCATGCCAGCAATGGGTCAAAAAAGCCTTCGGTATTTAGAATTCCGATAGGATTATGGTGGATACCAAGTTGCGCCCAGGTGAGTATTTCGAACAATTCATCGCAGGTCCCAAAACCACCAGGCAATGCAATAAAAGCTTCCGATTTCGAAGCCATCAAAGCTTTTCTTTCATGCATGGAATCTACTATGAACAATTCGGAAAGGCCTTTGTGGGCAACTTCTTTTTCAACTAATTTAGTAGGGATAACACCTATGACATGGCCATTTGCAGCGAGACAAGCATCAGCAATAACGCCCATGAGGCCAATATTGCCTGCGCCATAGATGAGCTTAATTTTTTCTCTTGCGAGCAAAGTTCCCAAATGGGATGCAGCGCTGGCGAAGATAGGATTATTTCCGGATCGAGAGCCACAAAAAACACTCACACTTTGTATTTTAACTGACATAAAAGCACCTCACAAAGCCATCCCGTACTGAATTTTAAACGTTGCACCAAAACCTTTTTGCGAAGAAACAGTCATTTTTCCGCCCGACTTATCCAGCACCGATTGCACAAAGGAAAGCCCCAATCCCATGCCCGAACCAAGACCTTCAAAGATTGCACTTTCTCTGCGAGTGGAAAAATAAGCCTCGGTACACCTTGTAACAACCTCAGGATTCATGCCTGCACCATTATCCTGCACTTCCAAAATAACATTATTTGAAAGGGAAGAAAGGCTGAATGAAATTCGTCCACGCCATGCCGCAGCCTCGATGATCGTTGCTTTTGATTTTTGAATATCATCAATCTGCTGGCTTCTAGCTTGTTCTCGCAAGGCAAGACGCTGTTCAAAAATGGCATCACGAGCGTTAAAAACAAGATTTTCAAGGATCTGTTGCACATGAGAGGGATCGGCTTTAATAAAGATTTCGCCCTTAGGTTGCGCGGTAATTTCAAGATCTATCTTCCACTTATCATTGGCAAGGGCTTTCCAATTAGAAACAGTTCGAATAACCAACTCATTCAAATCAAACCGTACGGGTTCAAATTTGTCATCCTGCCTGCGAACCGCACGGAGGATTTGTTCCAACCTATCCGCAACTGCACCAAGTGTATTTTCCACTTCCCCTAGCATGGACGAAGTATTTTGATCAAGGGCCTTGTTTGAAGTGCATCTTCGAAGTAGATCAAGAGGCCGAACCAAGAGGTTTTTAATATTGTGGGCATAAGAACCAGCCATGATTCCGACACCTGCATACATTTGAGACCTAAGCTCTACTGAATCTTTTTCTGCGGCCTTTGCAACGAGTTGTTGTGCTAGCAGTTCTTTTTCTGCAAACGCTGCAGCTTGCGCCACCTTTTGGGACTGAAGGAATCGGGCTCGCTCCCTAAAATAGCTGTAAAAAGACTGGATTGTAACTGCTAGGGCAAGGCCTGCACCGACAAGAAAAAGCCAGCGCCCGCGGGAAAGTTTTTCCTGCTCGATAGATCTTCTGCGATCGTATGCATGAAGTTGGTAATAGAGCTTTACCTTGGCATTATCTGCAATGGTGTATTCAAGAATCTGGGATTGTTCAGGCTGAAAAGGAAACCCTGAAGCCCAACGAATCGGGCGGTCAGACTCTTCTGCAATTGTAATTTCGATTTCATAAAAAGTGGGAAACAAAGGTAAAATACCAGGGTGAATTTTTGTCGGGGGCTCTCCAAGAGCGCGAAGATGTTGATATATTTCTTCCCTGCGAACCAACCCCAATTGATTCAAACCATCCTGCAATGGTTCCACCTTGGTGTTTTCAGTATTTGCGAGCTTCCGATAATTATCAATCAACTCTGGTAATGATCTCCGAAAAACCCTGGCTTCTTCAAGCCATTCTTTCAAGATGTTCTGCTCATACTTCGCCTCACCCTTGATCCAAAACAATAATGCATCGGAAATAGCAAACAATGCAATCGCCCAAAAGAATAGAGGTACTAGGAACAGGTATAAACCAAGTCGTGGTGTATTGCTTTTTTCTTGGCTTAAAAGGTTTGAGGTACTCACCTTGGCGCCCCCGAAGAAAACAACAATTCTGAACGGAGGGTAGGCAAAGGAAGTTGGTTTTTACCTTGCGAAAGTAACGACCATATTTCCAGTTTTGCTGAAGTACGATCGTTTGGATCCAACAAGGGCTTAAGAACGCCAATGAACTCGCCTTTACCTGCGTTGCGATTTCCTGCTGCATCAAATAAGGGGGTTCCTTTTTCAACGGTAACCCGATCTCCATCCCAAGTAAGTTTTTTAAGGTGCAAAGACAAATCAGAATTATCAATAAAAAGACCCGGAAGAAGGCCCTCAAGAATCTGACTCGAGAAAATCAGCTCTTCCGTACTCGTGGCTTTTGCCAAATGCCCAGTATCCGCCCAATCGTTAATGGGCCTGAATCCCGCTTCAAGGGAAACAGGATTTGCATGGCTAAAAAAAACAACCTTAGAAGGCAGCTCAGAAACCGGCCACGCAACTTCACGATCACGGTAAACGGTATTCAAGGAAAGAGTGTCGCCTGTTACCACCACCATTTTTTGCGCAAGTTTTGGATCTGAAAGAGAAAGTTCCCGTAAAAATCTTCGTGCTTGCAACGCCTGGGAACCGACCACCATCAAAGGTTGCGTTTGTTCCGGTTTAAGTTTGATATCTAAAAGCAAAAATCTCAACGCTTCTTTTTCAAAACGATTTGCGGCATAACGAACCCCGATGCTGGAGTCAATAATCTGTGGGATAGGATGCATATTCATGGAAAAAGAAGATGCTTTTATCCCTAGCATTTGCAAAGGAGGGGCCAATAGAAATGCGAAGTTTGCATTTTGCTGGGCTAATACGGTAGAACAAGCCCAACCATACGCTGCCAATCCATCTGCGACCGTTTGTTTATTGAGAGAGGCCCAAAAGGTTGCGACAAAATCCCGTGCATAAGAGTCGTCCTCCCATAGCACAATATGAACCGGGTCTGAATCAGGTTTCAAATCAGGGTTAGACCAAAGCAAACGGATTATGGCATCAGACATGATTCGATTATCAAAACCAAATCGAAAAGTTTTTTCAGGGTAAATCCCCATCAATCCAATGTCATCTGCAGAGTTGGGGCCAAAAGTTCCGTTAAAATCTTTTGCAAGTGTATTAGACGAAGCAGTGGTAAGAATAAGCGGAGGCGCTTTTTGAAGATTTACTTTTGCAGCAACCTTGGAAACGGCTTGAACTATTGCCATTGCGTCATCTGTAGTTGGCCCCCCAACAATTGCAGATGGAATTATGCTTCGGGCGAATAATTTTCGCACCCAGTCTTCGTACTTCATGTCACTGGAAATCTTGTACCATTTGACAACAATTGTCTGTTTCGAATTGGGATGCACTATTTTAAAAAAAGGAACGCTGGCGGTAAGTTCGGGAAAAGTCTGACTTCCTAATTCAAACTTAACCTGGGCCAGGAAAAGATCCGGATGATTTGCCAACAATTTACCCGAAGATACAAGCCTTTCCCATGCGGATGAGTAACTTGCGGGATAAACCCAAGCGATCTCTTTTTGATTGGGTTCTAATTCCCCTTCTTTCTGTTTGAACAGGTAGGGATTCCACCAAAAAATCAGAAACAGCACCAATACAAAACTAAATAAAAACACCTTACGCAAGAGATTCCTCATTCCGATAAAAAAAAGTATTTAACACTACCCGCTACAACATTTATTTTACCTTCCTAAAATTTCAAATGTCTGTCATAATTCATAAATTGTTTACAAGGATTATTTGGAAAGACCTTCGGAGTATTGTAACGTTCTTTCCAAGATATCTCCTTATCTAGTTTCAATAAGGTTTTTTATGGCTATCAGTCCGACAACAATTGTTATTTTTGGTGCTTCTGGTGATCTAACCTCACGAAAGCTTATTCCTTCGCTTTATCGAATGGATCGCAAAGGAAGACTCCCCGAAAACATCAGGATAATTGGCGTGGCAAGGTCACCGTTCGATGATAACTCGTTTCGCTTAAAGATGGCGGATGCAATCAAATCTTTATCCGCAGACGACTGGAATGAAGAAGCTTGGAATAAATTTGCCCCCCGTTTGGGATATGCCCGAGGCGATGCCTCTATGGATGGCGGCCTGGAAAATCTGCAAACCCAACTTGAAACTATCGAAAATGGACAACCTGGTAACAGGCTTTATTATCTTTCCGTTGCCCCACAGTTATACCCAGAAATCACAAAAAATCTGGGCAAACTTGGCATGGCAAGCTCCGTCGATGGAAATGCTTCCAACCCCGGCTGGCGCAGACTTATCATCGAAAAACCCTTTGGCCATGACCTTTCTACAGCAAAAAGCCTCAACAGGGTTATTCGAACTCATTTTCACGAAGACCAAATCTACCGAATCGACCATTATCTCGGCAAAGAAACTGTGCAAAACCTTTTGGTTTTCCGTTTTGCAAACACTCTTTTTGAACCGCTGTGGAACAGCAATTACATCGATCATGTGCAAATCACCGTTGCTGAAACAGTGACGATAGGCAACCGCGCAGACTACTATGATAACGCTGGCATTTTACGCGACATGTTTCAAAATCATCTTTTGCAACTACTTTGCCTAGTGGCAATGGAAGCCCCAGCACGATACGCAGCAGATCCTCTTCGAAACGAAAAAACCAAGGTGCTTGATGCCATGCCTGTTTTTTCTGTCGAAGAAGCAAGACAGCGAATTGCAACGGGTAGATATCAAGGATATTTGAATGAACGAGGTGTTAAACCCAATTCCCAAACACCTACCTTTGATGCAGTAGAATTTTCAATCGATAACTGGCGCTGGAGAGGTGTTCCCTTCTACTTGCGCTCTGGCAAAGGCCTTGCATTACGCTCTAGCGAAGTGGTTATCCAATTCCGTTGCCCTCCACACTTAATGTTCCCCATGCCCCCAGGAAGCTCGATCCAATGCAACAGATTGGCAATTTGTATTCAACCCGATGAGGGCATTCATCTAAACTTCATCACCAAAGAACCCGACCGTGATGGAACCGTTCTAGTGCCCTCGGATATGGAATTTCACTATCGAAACGCTTATGCCAATGTCAAAATTCCCGAAGCATACGAAAGGTTGCTGCAAGACGCACTCAATGGCGATGCCTCACTATTTATGCGAAGCGATGAAATTGAAAGATCTTGGGAATTAATCGAACCTTTTCTGCTCGCAACTGAAGATTCCCATGCAAAAACCCCCGAAGACTACCATATCGGCACCATGGGTACCGCAGGGGCAGACTCATTACTTGCTAAGAATGGCCGATCTTGGATCTCGATGGGATTAGCTAAAAAACCTAAGGATTAGCCAAGTTTCTGATTGGCCTTGCCCAGATTTACAAAAGCGTTACGCTACTGCCTAAAGCTGAAACTTTAGCTCAAGACAAAAGGCAGGATTCCATGGATTGGATTTTATATTTCGTTGATTTGATTAGGCATTTAGATGTGCACCTTAATGAGCTAGTTGGAACCATGGGCCCTTGGTTTTATCTTGCTATGTTTGCAATCATTTTTTGCGAAACAGGCTTGCTAGTTGCCCCATTTCTTCCAGGCGATTCGTTGCTTTTCACCCTAGGCGCAATGTGCATGTCGATCAATAGCGAATTAAACCTTCCAGCTATGGGCCTTACTCTTTTAGTCGCTGCAGTTTTAGGGGACGCTGTAAATTATTCTTTGGGATATTGGACAGGGCCAAGGGTATTCAAATCTGAAAAATCCTTTTTGCTAAACAAAGACCACCTATTGAAGGCGCAGGGGTTCTACGAAAAGTATGGAAAGAAAATGATTATTTTAGCAAGATTTGTCCCAATTATTCGCACCTTTGCCCCTTTTGTGGCAGGCATAGGCAAAATGACTTACCCTACATTTTTAGCTTACAATGTGATTGGTGCCATTGCATGGGTTGGGCTTTGCATGGGTGCAGGCGTTTTGTTTGGGCAAATACCATGGGTTAAAAAGAATTTTGAAGTGGTAATTCTTGGAGTCATCTTTATTTCAATTTTACCATTGGTCTATGAATTTGTTCTCAGCCGTTATGCTGCAAAAAAAACGATTCTTGATGCCAAGGATCTAAGTGCTGACCTCCAAAGTAAAGCAGGTTAAAATGCCAAAAATCATCTCGAATCCCATTCAAATCGAAGCTGCTGGTACGGGGAATAAAATCATTCAAGAATTCTTTGGCAAAATTACCTCGTCAGATTCCAACATCAGTATTGCCAGAATGATAAGCCCTGCAGGATGGTCTGAACCCGGTCAGACCCCGGAATTCGATGAATACACCCTTGTATTAAAAGGCTGCATGCATGTTGAAACAAAAACTGGCCTAAACATTATAAAGGCGGGGCAGGCAATCCAAACTTTTGCAGGAGAATGGATTCGCTACAGCACCCCTGAAAAAGATGGGGCAGAATATATCGCAATCTGCCTTCCTGCTTTTACCCCGGAATCAGTCAACCGGGACGAATAATTCATTTTTTAATCCATTACAATTTGGTAAGCTATCTTTGGTCTAAGTTAATGGTCAACCACATTGTTGGTTACTCATCTAGGAATCGCTATGGATAGTCTTTTGCATCACAATCTAACCCAAGCTCAATGGGTTTCATTTATAACCCTTTTGGTAATTGGCCTTCCTATTGCTGCATATATTTTAAGAACATGCCTAAGCCTATTTAATGAGGAAATGCCTTCCTATCGAAGAGCAATGTTCATTGTTCCTGCTGTAGCCTTGGGAGCTTATCTTGCCTTTGATGTACTTTCTTACCTCGTGTTATTAGCGATCAAAGATCTCAAAGTGATTCAGCGGACTCCCTATGGGCAATCCGGATTCGGCTTTTCGCAATGGCTATTTACTGCAATACCAATTAAATGGGCCATTCTTTCTGTCATTCCGTTTATTCGATACACCCTTGTATTTATCGTGATAGCGATTGCAGGAATATTGCAAGTTTTCTTTCTAACGATTCCATTTCGAAAAGCGTTATTCATCTTTGCAGCTCAATGGGCGGCCAATCTTTTTGCATTCTTCATCATCAGCAATGTATTGCATTTTTCCTCAGGGCTTATGGGCCATTCTTCCGGACTGCATATTGATATGCAAACCATTCATGACAAATACGAGTCAGTGGTTTCCAATGATAAAGCAAAAGAGGCAATAAATGAAGCCAATGAAACCGTAAAAACTGGCCTTCATGCCGTGCATGAAAGGGCTGACCCGATACTCAAGGAGTTAAAGGAAAACCTTAAGCCAATAACTGATAGGTTGCCCGCATCTGTAAATCATTTTTTGGATTCTGGGGGCTGGTGGCTGGCAATTGTGTTGTTAAGTGTGATCTTTTTCTTTTGGGCAAGATCGCTTTGGTACAAGATCAAACGATCATTCAGGAAAGGTAACGCCAACAAGAAAAAACTACTGTTATCATCTGAAAAATGGGCAGCGGGAGAACTATTCGAAGATTTATCTAAAATGACAGCCCCTATCAACAGGCCGGGTAAAGATCGTGTGACTGTAAAAGGAATACCTGCAAGAATATACCTTATTATTATGGCAAAGGCAGGCGGTTCTGGCCCTGATTTAAGCGAAAGCCAATCCGAATCCATACTTGATTATGTACTATCAGGACTAGGTGAAGTTTCGAGCAGAGACTATCCACGAGTAAAGATTTGGGAACCGCAATATAGCCCAGAAGGATTCACCCAAATCTTCAGTCAAAATATCAGGGTGCCTGAACCCAAGGGCACCAAATCGAATTGGATATTAGCCAACGGCGCAGTGAAAATGGGGCGAGATAAAATCTATCTGGGCATCGCCTTTTTTGCAGATGAGCCAAACCTCGTCCGAAATATCGCAGTCACAGGTGATCAATGGCTTGACGTTCTACGCATTGAAACGCTTGTTTAATAATCCTCTGCCGATTGGGCATCATTATTCTGAGAATTGCGCCAGTTGCAAAAAGATTCAACACTGTAAGAAATTACACCGCCCATAATAAGACAAACCAAGCTCATAAAATGCCAACCTGTGATCAGATGCAAAAAAGCGACAATTAAAAGGCTAAGTACCGATCCCAATCCTAAAAATGTAAAATCCCTTGTATCGGGATTGAATTCTGCAATAAGTTTCTTGATTGAAAATTCTTCATCATCTTCAGAAACATCAGGGCGCACGGTTGGAACTATTTTAAGTTTCGGGGTTGTGGGTTGTTTCGTTTCAATATTAGGCATGGTAGGCACATAAGGAACCGCAATATATTCTTCGTTACGGCCAGCAACCGCTTCTTCCTCAGCTGCCAATGAAACGCGAAGAGCTTTTGCAGCATGAGCAATTTTTGCAGGCCTGTCTGAAACAGTAGGAGAAACCATCTGGTCGGCTAATGCTGCCAACTCTTCCGGCGCTTCGGGGGTAATAGAATTCAGCGCGGGAAAAATCCCTGATCCTTCCACTTCAGCAGACAATTTTCCTGCTAAAGCACTATAAAGCAATTTACCAACCCGAAAATTTTCTTCGGCTAAGGTCAAATCTTTGACCCCTGTAAAGCTTGCTCCACTACTAAAAGGAACAATATTCCCTTCCGGAGAAACCTTGACTTCGGTAGCAATCATACCAAGAGAAATAAAGGCGTTGGTAACCTTAACTGTTTTTGGCCCCTTGGGCTGATTCTTGTTCGTTGCAAGGATCACATCCGAGTTTGAAAGGCTGCCACAAGGTACAGACTTTTCCTGTGCATGGGCCACGGCAACCATCACAATCGCCATGATTTTTGCAGCATTTTGGTGCGGTATTTTACCCCGACGAGAAAGAATCATTTCAAGGCTTTCTCCCTCAAAAAATTCTCGGACGATAAAACTGTGCCCGTTTGATTCACCTTTATCAACCAAACCTGCAAGATGGGGGTGATTTATTTCCAGGCCTATTTGCAATTGACCCTGAAACTTCTTATTCAAGGCGGGATCTTTTATCACTTCATCTTTGACAAACTGCAGGGCAAACTGTTCACCTAGCGGATTTTGTACTTTCACGCCACCTGCATAGGCACCCGTCTTTATTATTTCGATCACTTTATAATTTGCAATTTTGAGGGCAGATACTTTCCCAGACACCAAAACCATTGCTTGAAATTCACTCAAAAACTTGTTCAAAACCATCCATTTCAGAAACATTTTAACATCGGCAGACTCAGTACGGTTCGCTACAAACCAACGTTGCTTGGCGCTCTCAATTTCGCGGGAGGAAAGCAAATTCTTTTCGATAATCGTTTGAATTACTTGGTCAACATTCATTTCTGTATCCAAATCTTATTTATTAATGTTTTGCTGGTTAATAGACATTGTTAGATGTTACAACATTTAAACCATTATTTCACAAGAAAAATACTTAGACTTATTGCTAAATTCTCAAATTCCCAATATACCTACCCTATTACATTGGGAGATATTTTATGCGTCATGTACTTTCGGCTTTAGTGCAAAATCAACCAGGCGTGCTTGCCCATATCTCAGGTATGCTTGCTTCCCGTGGTTTTAACATCGAAAGCCTCGCTGTAGGCGAGACCGAAGACAAAAATCTTTCCAGAATGACTTTTGTCGTTCATGGTACTAATGCCGAGCTTGAACAAGTTCGAAAGCAATTAGATAAAGTCGTCACTGCTGTTCGTGTGGATGATATTAGCTCTGAAAATTTCATCGAACGCGACCTTATGCTTATTAAAGTGCAAGCTATGCCAACGCAAAGAGTTGAAATATCTTTGCTCGTCGAAATGTTTCGAGGTAAAGTTGTTGATATAGGCACTGAAACTTTGGTTATTGAAATCAGCGGACAAGAAACTAAAGTTGTTGCTTTCATTGATCTCATGCGACCCTATGGCATTATTGAACTAGCCCGAACAGGCAGAATTGCGTTGGTTCGTGGCAAAGGCAGCAAAGAGGTTCGAAATTAATGAGCAATCAAGAACTGATTCAATCTTCCACACGGAACCTTAATCCCGAAATTTCTAATATTTTAAATTCCCTTACCAAAGGGCAAAGAATCAGGGTTACTCTCAAACTTCGAGTTGGTAGCACTGCAACTTGGATGGCGCCTGTTGAAGGCTCCTTTCGGCATTTCAATTTCCTCTCAACTGGAATAGCAACCGATCGTATTCCCGAAGACGATATCGTTGTTGTTTGTGTTCATTTCACCAAAGACAACGGCGAACTAAGTAGTTTCACCGTAGACGATCACACAAAAATAGAAAAGCTTTAAGCTATCTGCTTCGCCAGACTTTTTCTTTGCTAAGGCCCAAAGCTGCGGCTTTTTCTTTGATTAATTCGTAAAATCTTGGCGCATCACCTGGATAACCTGCAGTTGGTATAATTCCGGGAACCTGCTCTGACCAGTAAGCATTAAACTGCTTCATTAATCTTTCACGCATCCATTTTGCGAGCATACTCGCAAGGCCCACCATGGGGTAATTAACATCCGCCTTGGGAAGAATCTTGAAATTCCAGTTTTGATCCGCGCCCAATGATTTGTAATTACTTTCACTTAAGCCCTCCTGCCCCGCAAGAATCAACCCTTTGTTCAAAATGTTTTGCAATGTGGCTGAATAATTATTTTTCCCGCCATGCTTGTCCACATATCCGTAAATAAAATCATTCTGCGAAAAGTTTGATTCAAAATGCCTGAAGATATTGATCATCCCCTTGGAAAGAACAGCACCTTTGTTGTCCTCCTTTTCAACGACTTCGTTGAATGCGAGTGAAGGAAGGATAAAAAATCTACAATCAAAGGACTCGAACCCGGCCTCAGCAAAATTCAAACTGTTCATGGAATGAAGGACATCCGAGTCGATGCCTGGAAGGAACGTATTTTCTTCGGGTTTAAACCAAGTTTCTTGGGCTAGATCAGTTGTCCCAAAAACAGACTTTTCGTTAAGCCAAGCCCCAAGTGTCTCCTTGGTTTTAAAGAATGAAGCGACAGTTTTTTCTAACCCTTCGAGGCCTTCTTTTGCATAGGCTTTTTTCGAATCATCCACCAAGGGCTTGGAGTCCGGTTTTTTCTTGGCAGATCGAGAAAGGATTTTAAAAGCTTCAACCCAATCACCCTCGCCCTTCCACTTCGCCATCACTCCTGCCATCACAAATGGGCCTAGATTTGGACCATAGCCGGCCTCATCCATTCCTACCACCCATGACGGCGTCGCATCCTGAAATTGGCTCATAAAGTTCTCGAAGTCTTTCTGAAATTTTGTAGTTTATTCTATAACACAAGGGGACCAACAATGCTTAGTGAAAACATATTCTTAAAAATCATCTCGAAAGCAATTCCCGTAACCATAATTCATGAAGATAGTGAATGCATTGCATTTAACGATATAAATCCGCAAGCGCCTGTTCATATTCTTATAATTCCGAAAAAAGAAATAAAAACGCACGCTGACTTAACACCAGAAGATGCCCACCTTATGGGGCATATCCATCTAGTTGCAACTAAGATTGCAAAAGATCTTGGGTTAGAAAAAGGCTATAGGTTGGTCATTAATTGCAAAGAAACCGGCGGGCAGACTGTACCCCACATTCATATGCATTTGCTAGGTGGCAGAAATCTAAGTTGGCCACCAGGTTAATTCGCCAATAAGGCTTCTATTTTTTCCTGTGCTAAAAGGCCATCCTTCTTCAATAACAAAATCGATTCACCAATTTTTTCCTGATACGCAAGTTCTGTTTTAGAAATGTCATTAATCTCTAAAATATCATCGGGCAAAACAAAATACTTAATCAAAGGGTCTGATTTATCAAGTTCGGAGGGCTTAAGAAAATAAGCCCTAGAATGTGTTCTCATAACTTTTGAACCCGTTTGCGAATCATGTGTGTAGGCAAATTTCCTGCCACCCTCTTCCACAAACTTTGTTTGCATAATTGATTTCCCTTTGTAGCCCTCCAAGGAAATACCGCAGATATCCGCTAAGGTTGGAGCTAAATCAACATCCTGAAAATACCCCATTCGCCTTTGCCCACCCTTACGAGACTTAGGCTGATAAATCAAAAAGGGTAAGTGTGCAAATTCACTGTAAAGCCATTCTGGCTTGGTGCCAAAAATCCCATGCTGCGAAGTAGCACTTCCTCTATCTGATGTTATTATTATGCTAAAATCTTCCTCACCATACTTCTCCTGAATTGAAGCCACCATCGCACCCAGCATATCATCCACAGCGGCCCAAGCGGCTGCACATCCTGATGCCAGCGCCAGATATTCTTTATCATCGCTTGGCTTAAAATCTTCCCCAGGATTTAGTATTGGTGCAGGAAACTCCTCATCTTCCGCAACCTCTTCGCGATTAAGAAAATAATCCTGCAACTCTTCCTGAACCGGTCCTAAAAATTCTTTCCCTGCATCCCAAGGTGGAAGCAACGAAGGCACCTCAATCCAAACCAGAGAGTTTTGGTCCTGCTTTTTAAAACTGGCTGAATCAATCATTGCCTGATGATAATCAAGCGGGCTCGAAGATTTGGATCTTAGCAACGTTTTATTGGTAAAATTGGAAGAGAAGTTTAAGCTTAAAGTATCTTTATCCGCACCAATAAAGTCGGTGATCCAACCATTATTTTTTAAAGTTTCAGCCCAAGTTGGCAAATTGGTTGGTAAATGATGTGGCGTTTGAAAATCCCCACCAA
>JAPLNF010000258.1:0-2550 GCA_026692965.1 Planctomycetota bacterium | reverse complement strand
CATAACAAGGAAAAAAAGCTGTATTGGCCCCTTTTAAAACAATAATGAAGGCTTTCATAATACTCGTTAATAACCACATGAAAAAAAGTTAATTGTAACACCAATCAAAACATACAATTACAATTATAATGGCTTTCGTACAGTTGAGTTAAAAGCAAACTGAAAGGTTTGAATCAAAAGTGGCTGGATTGCAAACGAATCGAGTGTTTATAATTCAAAGTAATTTTAATGAAAAACCGAGGTACACAGCCAACAAGACCTTGCGTTTTCTCATCAATTAAGTGGAAACTTTATCAAAGTAATAATGGCCTAAATTCCAGCAGTTAATCAGAGGTAAAAAGCATTGGTTCAGGATCCAGCCATACAAGAAATGATTTTCGAAGACCTTAAAGGCCTCATCACGGGAAAAATCCTGATCGATGCACTGTCGATAAAATTATATTCATGTGACGCTTCGCCATTTGAAGTCACTCCTCTTGCAGTTGTTATTCCTAATAATCAGGAAGATGTAAGCGCACTGGTAAAGTATGCGTTTGAAAAAAAAATCCCTTTGATTCCCAGAGGATCGGGAACGGGAACTAGTGGTGCAGCTCTGGGAAATGGCATCGTCATCGATCTATCCCAAAATTTCAAAAATATCATCAGCCTTGAAGATGGCATTCTTCATGCTGAATGCGGTGTAACAATCAAGCAACTTTCTGATTTTATTACACACACCCAATTCAGAATTCCCTCTGCGCCTTGGAATGAAGAACGCTCGCTAGGAGGCTGGTTATCTTCGGACGCCGCAGGCCCTTTCCTTCTTGCGGACAAACATCCGAGGCATTATGTCTCTGCATTAAAAGTCGTTTTAAATGATGGATCGATAAGTTGGTTTGAATCCCCGACCCTAGAAAGTGAACCTGCGAAGGAAAAAGTATCCCGCATGGAAATCCTTCAAGAGGGTTTTCCTTTTATTCTAGAGGAACAAAAAGAAGAACTACTCGCAGCGTTTTCCACATTGCCTTTCCCACATGGAAATTACAACCTATGCGAAATAATCAAATCCAAGAATAAGGATATGCACCAAGTGTTTTTGGGGGCGGAAGGAACTCTGGGTATTATTCTCGCTGCCAAAATACGGATGATCGAAAAACACCAAAGCCCTCAATGGGGACTTTATTGCTTTACCACGCTTCAGGAATGTCTGGAAGCTTCGCACTACGCCTTAGAGCATTCGCCCGATCTTTGCGATATTCTTGAACACCGTTTTTTCAGCCTTGCCAAAGCAAACGATAATCTCTGTGCAGAATGGATTCATCCAGACACCAACGCGGTTTTACTTGTGTGCTTTTCAGGGGTCAATCAAAACACTTCTCTGGCTGCTTTTGAAAAATCAATCTCTGCCACAGGCGTTATCCCCATCCGAACTTATCAATGCCTAGATGCTTTAACGCCCAACCCTTGGAGGCTGAGAGAAGTCGCATTAAAAGCGCTAGCCCGAGTTAAGGGCCCTGAAACATTTTTGCAGTTCATCGATGATATGGTTTTGCCAAGAGAAAATCTCGGGCTGTTTCTTGAGCAACTTACCACCGTTTTAAAAGATCATGAATCCACTGCGATATATGCCATTTGCCCCGGCACAGGCCAGGTACAACTTAGGGTGCTTGGCACTCCACAAAAAAGAAAAGAGAGCGCAAGGCTTTGGTCATTAGCAGATAAAGTTTATGGGCTGGTGCAAGATTTTGGTGGGGCTTTATCTTGTCAGGAAGCACTGGGTTTATCGCGTTTACCCTGGCAAGCGAAAATCTCTGCGGGGGTGCTACCCTCCCTTCGAAAAATCAAAGATTTATTTGATCCATACAACCAATTCAATCCAGGAAAGGTTGTGGGAACATCTTCTGAAATCCCAATTTGGCCCTTTCGCAGTTTGGGCGACCTTGAAAACCAATCAGAAGAAAACATCGATTCTGTAATCAACTTACAACCAATACTAAAATGGAAAGAAAACTCGCCGTTAATTGAATCCTCGCATTGCAATGGATGTGGGCTTTGCAGAACTCAAAGTAGTGCAAAAAGAATGTGCCCCACCAACCGGGTGATAAAAAATGAACACGCCACCCCCAGAGCCAAGGCAAACCTCGCCCGAATGCTCTTAGGTTCACCTAAAGATCAACAATTATTCAGCTCTGAAGAGATGCGGGATATTTCCGATTTATGTATCAACTGCAGAATGTGTGCAATCGAGTGCCCTTCCCATGTTGATATTCCAGGCTTAATGCTGGAAGCAAAAGTTGCCAATGTTGAAATGCATTCCATAGAGAGATCGGATTGGGTTTTATCCCGTACCGAACTTTTTTCATCCTTAGGCAGTATGCTTGCGCCTCTTTCAAACTTGATATTGGGAAATATCTTTTCAAGATGGATGATCGAAAAACTATTTGGGATTTCGCGATTAAGAAAGATTCCTCCTTTTGCCCGATCAAACTTCATTAAAAGGGCCAAGAAAAAAGGTTGGACAAAAAAACCTTCTCCTGCAAAACCAAAAGTTGCCTACTTTGTCGATATCTT
>JAPLNF010000257.1 GCA_026692965.1 Planctomycetota bacterium | reverse complement strand
CTTCCATGCCCGGCCAAGGCTGCCACAGGCATACTCCATCAAAGGGCAGAAAAAATAATGAGGGTGAGAACCCTAATGGTAAGGATTCTTCCCCACAAATTATCATCTAATTGAGACTATCTTGCACCTGTTGTTGAAGTGGATTCGATATCCATCAACTGGCACATACGGTCAATAAGTTCTTCGATTTCGAAAGGCTTGCTGAGAAAATCATCGGCGCCAGCAAGGCGAAGTTCTTGAATTTTATCTTCTTCGATCATACCGCTGATGCAAAGAATTCGCACTTCTTCAAGAGTGCTGTCAGCACGAACTCGATGGCAAACTTCTTTACCATTGATATCAGGCAACATCACATCAAGAACAATCACATCTGGGCGATATTCTTTAACCATCATGCCGGCATCAAAACCATTGGTTGCAATGCGAACTTCGAAACGGCCATCGTCTTCGATAACCTTGTTCATCAATTCCAACAATTCTGTATCGTCATCAACGAGCAGAACTTTTCTTTTGCCACTTTCCAGCGCATCCGTAGGGATGCCATTATCTTTCATGAATTTGTACAAAGATTCACGGGGAATCCTGCGAAAGCGGGAGCCAGGAACCCTGAATCCTTTGAGTTGGCCATTGTCGAAACAACGGATGATAGTCTGTTGGCTTACTTTACAAATTTTAGCAGCCTCTCCGGTCGTAAAAACAGTTTTCATCTTTAATGTCCTTCCTGGCACCAGCTAGCCAGCGTTTTTTGAGTAAACAAAATCATCTTCACGCAAGATGCAAGTTCACCCAAGATTCTTCCTTGAACCACCTTGATTACCGTAAACCCTGTCTCGAATGCAAACTGCGAGTCATCCAGTCTGCCCTATATATACTTGCTTACCATGAAGAACTAAATTTATGCAAGGCACGATTTCAATAGGATCATGCCAACCTCACAAGGTTCTCCATTTATCTACTTCAAAACCAATGTTAAAATAGACAGGATAAGACGATTAAAACGATTGCTCACCTAAAATTATCTTACCCCTTCCTCCCATATTGTCAAGCAGGAAAGATAGGTAACTTTAAATCACAAGGAATTGAAGGTCTTAAAATTCTTTCCCACCGGATCACGGTTTAAATAAAAAGCGGGTTGTTCATGATGCGAAGGCCAACTGCATAAAACTTTCTCTTCTAATAAAATGTCCAAACCTTTATTTCAAATAAAGCAATAACACTGCGATGTCCGATGGGCTGATCCCACTGATTCGCCCTGCCTGACCAATATTTGCAGGCTTTATCTTGTTGAACTTCTCTTTAGCTTCCTGGCGCAAGTGAGCAATTGCTAAATAATCAAAGTTGGTAGGAATCGTTTTTGTCTCCAACTTTTGAAATCGCTCAATCTGCACGGTTTGCCTGTTGATATATCCGGCATACTTGATTTCTAATTCAAGCTGTTCTTCAACTTCCGTAGGAAGATCGAATTTTAAACCCAGTTTCTCCTGCGCCATCACAACCAAGGATTGCCAATCTACATCATGCCTGCGCAACCATTGCTCTAGCGAAGCGTGCTCAATATGGTTCTCGCGCAACACCTTGATAGATTCTTCAATTACTTTCTCTTTTTCCTTCAACCGATTCCAAGCTTCGTCACTAACCAAACCGATTTCCCTGCCAATTGGGCTGAGTCTTCTATCTGCATTATCATGGCGCAATTGCAACCTGTACTCGGCTCTGCTGGTAAACATTCGATACGGCTCGTCCACCCCTCTTGTCACCAAATCGTCGATCAAAACGCCAATATATGCCTGACTGCGATCAAGGATTAGCGGCGCAAGTTTTTTGATTTTCAAGGCTGCGTTGATACCTGCCATCAAGCCTTGAGCTGCGGCTTCTTCGTATCCGGTAGTGCCATTGATCTGGCCTGCAAAATATAGGTTTGCAATGAACTTTGTTTCCAAAGTGGGGTGTAATTGCGTCGGCGGAGAATAATCGTACTCAACAGCATATCCCCAACGAAGAATCTCTGCTTTTTCCAAGCCTGGAATAAGCGCAAGCATTTTTTGCTGCACATCCTTTGGAAGGCTTGTGCTAATACCATTGCAATAATATTCGCTAGTGGTTCGCCCCTCGGGCTCTAAAAAAATCTGGTGCCTGTCTTTATCTGCAAAGCGAACAACTTTATCTTCAATCGAAGGGCAATAACGGGGCCCCTGTGATTTAATTTGGCCTGAATACATTGGGGCACGATGCAAATTCTCGCGGATCAGATCATGCACCAGAGAATTGGTGTACGTGATATGACAAGGAACTTGCTCTTGTTCGATTTTCTTAGTCGAAAAGCTGAAAGGCCTAGGGTTAATATCGCCTGGCTGGGGTTCAGTTTTCGTGAAATCAATTGTTCGGCCATTTAGCCTGCAAGGTGTTCCTGTTTTAAATCTTTCCAACTGAAACCCACAAGAAATAAGGCTTTCGCTAAGGCTCTCGGAAGAGGCATCCCCTGCCCTGCCCCCTTGCGATTTGGCTTCTCCCGTATGCATGATGGCTTTAAGAAATGTACCCGTAGTTAGAACTACTGAATGGGCACGGTAAAGAGTATCACCTCTGCAAATAACGCCTTTAACGGTACGAACAGAGCCATCATCTTGGCTAGAATCTTCAAGCAGGATGTTTTCCACCATCTCTTGACGGAGTGTGAGGTTTTCTTGTTTCTCGACGGTCCACTTAGCTTGGATCTGGTACTGTTTTTTGTCGGCTTGGGCCCTAGGGGAATGCATTGCAGGCCCCTTAGTCAAATTAAGCATGCGAAACTGAATGGCAGTGGCATCGGTAAGTTTGCCCATTTCGCCGCCCAATGCATCAATTTCTCGAACAATCTGGCCTTTGGCAATTCCACCAATTGCAGGATTACAGCTCATTAACCCAACGGTTTCGGCACTCATTGTTAAAAGTGCAGTTTTAAGGCCCATCCTTGCAGAAGCTAAAGCGGCCTCGATGCCCGAGTGGCCTCCTCCTACAACAACGACATCAAATTCAAATTCCAGCGGGTATTTCATGGTTTATGACCATTCCTAAGATAAGTGAAACGCTCTCTGGGAGTTCCAATTGCAATAATTGTCCACACTGTCTAGATTATCACTTTTACAGGTGGGGTTAACGGGATTTACTTCATTATTTTATTCTAGGATGTAACCAATGCCATTGTCCGCTTTAGTACAAGAATCAATTTTATCTCTAGAAGCCCCTGAAGATATCAAGAAACAAGCATTACATAACCTAGAGCTATGGCTTACCCATGAAGAATTCAAAGAGTACCGCCCCCAAATCGAATATTTGATTTCAGAAAAGAAATGGGCCGGGCTTCTGGATCGCTTTTCTCAGATTCTCCCTTTCGGCACAGGTGGCAGAAGAGGCCCTGTAGGGGTAGGCCCCAACCGCATGAATCTTTGGACTTTAGGCGCTTCTGTTCAAGGCCATTGCGAATACCTCAAACATCAATTCCCTGATCTTAAAAAAATACATGTAGCATTAGCCTATGATGTGCGCTGTTTCATGGATAAGCGAAAACAATACAACCCAAACCTACCCAACCCTGCCCTGAATCTTTCCTCGAAAGAACTTGCTGCTTATGCCGCTAGGGTTTATGCAGCCAACGGAATCTACACCTATACCCTGCCCTTGAGTAGCAATCATTATATTGCCACACCAGAATTATCATTCTCCATCCGGCTTTTAAAAGCTCAAGGAGGGCTGAATATCTCTGCCTCGCATAATCCCCCCGATGATAACGGTGGAAAATTTTACGATGAACGTGGTGGTCAACCCGTCCCGCCTAATGATCAGATCATGGCCGACCTCGTCGACTTGGTTCAAGACATTCACACCATGTCTTGGGAAGAAGCTGTAAAAAAGAACTTCATCCAATTTATTTCTGAGGAGCCACACAAAGAATACATTTCCCTTTGCTGCGATCAACGCTTAATTCCCTCACCAAAGAAAGATGAAGCCTTCAAGGTTGTATTTAGCCCACTTCATGGCGTGGGATCAATGACAAGCATGGAAATACTGCAAAAAGAGGGGTTCAATGTAATTCCTGTCCCAGAACAAATGTCTCCGGATGGCCAGTTTCCAAATGTCACCAAAACCCCCAACCCAGAAATACCCGAATGCCTCGATAGAGCTGAAGTTGTTGCAAAAGCCCACAACGCACACCTTCTTCTTGCTACCGATCCAGACGCCGACCGGTTGGGCGCTATGATTCCTGATGATCAAGGAGGCTGGCGTTATGTTAACGGCAACGAAATCGCTGCCATTTCAACCTGCTTTAAGCTCGAGATGATGGCCCAAAATAAAAAGCTCACCCCTAAATCCATTGTTGTGAAAACAGAAGTCACCACGGGCATGATCAGCAGGATCGCAAAACATTTTAAAGTTCAAGTTCTTGATGATCTGCTGGTTGGCTTCAAGTATGTTTCAGAAGTTCTTTGGCAACTTGAAAGCACCGGAAAGTACTCCCATGTTACCGGCGCACCAAGTGACTTAATCATCGCATCCGAAGAGAGCCATGGTATTCTGAGTACCGATAAAATACGCGACAAAGATGCAGGAGCTGCAGCCTTACTGTTTGCTGAATGGGCGCTTTATCTTTTCAGAAACAAGACAACCGCCTTAAAATACCTCAACCAATTATTTGAAAGGTTTGGTTACTATCGAAATGTCGGCTTGCCCATCGCACTGCCTGGCGTTGAGGGCAAAGCCTTGATGACAACCATGCTAAATAACCTTAGAAATAATCCACCCAAAACAATTGGGGGCATGGAGGTAACTTCCGTAACAGATTTTCTTGACACCAACGGGAAGCTTGGCGCAATAAAAAGTAAAACAGATGCTGCCTCACGAAATGTGCTGGTGTATCGATGCGGAGAATTCGCTAAAATTGCACTCCGCCCGAGTGGCACCGAACCCAAAGCAAAAATCTACCTCGAAGTATGCACTGCGCCACGCGCATCAGGCATGAGTGACGAGCAATGGCAGGCAGAATGCACGAATGTAAACGAACTGATGAAAAAAGCTGGGGCCGATTTCTTCGCCCAAGCCTTAAAAACCATAGGAATGACTCCTGCTGATTTGAAATCCTGATCTTCTGATTTTCGCAGGCAGGCTTAACTTTATGGATACGAACTGGGATGTAATTGTAGTTGGAGCTGGGGCGGCAGGCCTTTTGGCAGGTATCTCTGCGGGAAAGTCTGGCGCCAAAACTCTTGTCCTTGAAAAAAATCGCAAGCCAGGCGTCAAAATCCTTATGTCGGGCGGCACTCGCTGCAACATCACCCACAACACCGATAATCGAGGCATCGTTAAAGCTTTTGGCAATAACGGCAAATTTCTGCACTCTCCGCTTGCTGCATTTAGCGTTGATGAAACAATTCGCTTCTTCAATCAAGCAGGCGTTGCTACCAAAGTTGAAGCCACAGGAAAAATATTCCCTGTCAGTAACAAAGCCCTTGATGTTCTAGATGCGCTTCTGAATCAGCTAAAGCATGAAAACGCTACACTGATGCTGGAAACCCCGGTGCTCGATATCGATCCCACCGAAGATGGTTTTCTTTTAAAGACCCATCTCCAAACTTTCCACGCAAAAAAAATAATCCTTACCACAGGGGGATTATCCTTCCCAGGATGTGGAACAACAGGCGATGGATACAAGTTTGCTATGAAATTTGGCCACACCATCAAAGAAACACAACCAGCCTTGGCGCCCTTGAAAACCGATGCAAGATGGGTGCATGAATTAAGTGGCGTAACCATTCCGGATGTAGGGGTAACCGCCTGCCTCAATGAAAAACCAATGATGCAAGACAGGGGTTCCTTCCTCTTTACTCATTTTGGTTTATCCGGGCCCGTCATATTAAATGTGAGCAAGGCACTTAACAGCCTTTCGAACTTTAAAAACAGTTCCCTAAAGCTTGATTTTTTGCCCTCAGTCAAAGAAACCTACCTTGAAGCAAAACTACAATCCTTTGCATCAACAGATGGCAAAAAACTACTTTCTGTTGCCTTGGGTGAACTGCTACCCCGCAGACTTCTCGAGGGTTTATTCAATCAAATCGGTTTTAGTCCAGAAAGAAAATGCGCAGGCATTAGCAAGGATGAACGCAAAGCTATCGTCGTTTCCATCAAATCAAAATCAGTTAATATCACTGGAACCCTGGGGTACGCCAAAGCGGAAGTAACTACTGGCGGGGTAAGCCTTGACGAAGTGAACTCAAAGACCATGGAAAGCAAGCTAAAGAAGGAATTGTATTTCGCAGGGGAGATTTTAGACCTCGATGGCCCTATAGGCGGATTTAATTTCCAAGCTGCTTGGAGTACTGGTTTTTTGGCGGGATCTCAGGCAAATGAACAAAACATCTGAGTGCGTATGCTCTTTTATGGTAAACTAAATTAGCGTTTTAAGTTCCTAAAAGAACTCATTCATTTTTCCAAGGAAGAATCATGTATCTTAAACTTTGCTCGTTTGCATTACTTTGCATCGCATTTATTTCTTTTTCTGCTCTAGGGCAAGATGCAAAGAAAAATAAAACTCCGTTAGATCGAATTGATATTTCAAAGGTAACTGCAAGCACAATCGTGGGAAAAGTGGCTTCTGAACCAACCGAAAAATCCATAATTGTTCAAGTTCAAAGCCCAAAAGCACCTACCAATCCGCCTGCAACCAAAGGTAAAAATGCTCCAAATGTACCACCTGTTTACGACTGGAAAGAACTGGAAATCCCAATCAAACAAACCACAAAATTCCGTTTCAAAGAACCAGTTGAAGCTTTTGATGACAAGGGAAATATCAAAGTCTACACACCAGAAGATCTGAAAAAACTCAAAGGCAGCAGCCCAAATCTCCCTGGATATGAAGCCAAATCAGAAAACATCATTCCCGGGCACTTAGTCATAATATCACTTGCAAAGCAGGAAAATAAAACATTTGCAAGCATTATCATGGTGACGGGGAAAGAAAGTTCACCCAATCCTGACAACAAACCTGGCACCAAGAAAAAGAATTAACTTTTGCTAATCATTGCTTTAGATCGCAGGCTATTTTACCTGCGATCTTTTTTTTTGCATATTAGACCCTTGTTTAATAGACACAAAAGAATTATCATCGCCTTACCTGCCTGTTTTTCCTCACATGGTTCACAAAGGGGTTTACAAAATGAGATCGTTTCTTTGTTCGAGCATTTTACTTTTTACCGTTCAAATCAGCTTGGGGCAAACCCCAGAAGCCTCAACGGATTGGAAGCAATTCCGAGGCAACAATCGCGATGCCATTTCAATGGATAATAATCTTTTAAAAGATTGGCCCAAAACTGGCCTAAAACTCCTTTGGAAAACAGAAAAACTAGGCGGTGGGTTCTCTAGTATCAGCGCTGTTGCTGATAAAATTTTCACTATGGGCGATATCGAGTCCGAAAAATCTTCCTTTGTCTTGGGCCTTGACCGCACTTCAGGCAAAATACTTTGGCAAACCATGGTTGGCAAAACTGGTGGCAATTATTCCGGCACCAGGTGTACTCCCTGCTTTTCAGATGGCAAGGTTTATGCTCTTGGGCAATTTGGCGACCTCGTCTGTCTTAATGCAGCCGATGGCAAAGAAGTTTGGAGAAAAAGCTTCAACAAGGATTTCGGCGGAAAATCAGGCGGTTGGAACTACACCGAATCACCTCTCATCGATGGCGACAACCTCATTTGCACCCCCGGTGGCAAAGATAATACTGTTGTCGCTTTAAATAAAGCTACAGGCGCTACCGTCTGGGCTTGCCCACTAGATCAGACTGCAGGGTATTCCTCTATCGTTATTTCCACAATTGGAACCGACAAATTCTATGTGCAACTTCTTTCAAATGAACTTGTGGGGATTGAAGCAAAAACGGGTAAGGTTGCGTGGAAATACGGCAATGATCCTGCAAAATTTAAATCCAACACCGCAAACATTCCAACCCCCATTCCTTTTAACGATAAAGTTTACGCTGCTGCTGGTTACGGGCGTGGCGCAGGTTTGGTTCAGCTTACCAAATCCGCTAAGGGCATTGAGGCTAGTGAAGTTTATTTCAGCAAAGACTTAACCAACAAGCACGGTGGCGTTATTAAAATCGGGGATTTTATTTTCAGCGATCGTGATGATTCCGGTAACCCACAATGCGCTGAAGTCGCTACGGGTAAAGTTCTTTGGAAAAGGCCCAAAGCTGAAAACCGCGAAGCAGGCAAAGGCTCTGCTTCCATGGTTTTTGCGGACGGGCATCTTTACATTCGTTACGACAATGGGGTGGTCGCTTTGGTTGAGGCTTCCCCCAAGGGTTATGTGGAGAAGGGTTCTTTCAAAATCCCCAACTCCACCAATAACAGTTGGAATCATCCCGTTGTTATTGGCGGCAAACTTTACCTAAAAGAAAAAGATACCCTTTGGTGTTACGATGTTTCAGCAAAAGGGGCTGTCAACTGATCTAAGCTTTTAGTATTTATCAAAACCACTCTCACCCTATATACTGCAGACTTATCGTCTGCAGTATTTGTTTAAAAGGAGATTTCAATGACAAGGATTTTATTTATGGTTGTGCTTTCAATGCTTACATCCCAAATTGGTTTGCGTTCAGCTTTTGCTCAGGAAACCAAATCAACCATCAAAGAAGTCACTTCCATTGAAAACATCACCGAATACAAAATGGCTAATGGACTGAAGATTCTTCTTTACCCTGATCCTTCCACTTCTAAAGTCACTGTTAATGCAACCGTTTTTGTCGGTTCTAGGCACGAAGGTTATGGCGAAGGCGGTATGGCCCACCTTCTTGAGCACATGGTTTTCAAAGGTACGAAACTTCATCCCGATATTCCCAAGGCATTGAAGGATCGTGGAGCAATCATGAATGGTACCACTTGGGTGGATCGTACCAACTACTTCGAAACGCTCTCCAGTGAAGGCGATAATCTTGAATTTGCAATCCGACTCGAAGCAGACCGTTTGTTCAACAGCTTTATCCGCAGGGAAGATTTGCTTTCGGAAATGACCGTTGTACGAAATGAGTTCGAGCGTGGCGAAAATGATCCCGTTGGAATCCTTAGTCAACGCATGCTTTCCGCTGCATATGATTGGCACAATTATGGTAAGTCCACCATTGGTAACAGAGCAGATATCGAACGAGTTCCAATCGATAAGCTTCAAGGCTTTTACAAAAAATATTACCGCATCGATAACATCATGCTGGTGATTGCTGGCAATTTCAAAAAAGAACAAGCACTCGGTTTAATTGAAAAATACTTTGGTTCGATCCAAAGGCCTGAAACCCCGCTTGAATTAACTTACACTGAAGAACCTCCACAGGACGGACAGAGGCAGGTGGTATTAAGGCGCGTGGGCAAAGTTGGCGCTGTTGGGGTTGTTTATCACACCCCTTCTAGCTCCCACCCGGATTTCCCCGCCCTCGAAATCCTCGAAGAAGTTCTTACCAGCCAACCCTCCGGAATCCTTTACAAAACCATGGTCTTGGGAAAAGTTGCTACCAGTGTTTCTGGTTATGCTTTTGGTTGGCACGACCCAGGTGTATTTGAAATCATGGCAAGTGTTGATGGCACCGCAGATATAGACAAAACAAGATCCTTATTACTAGAAACGATCGATAAATTCCGCGCCTCACCCGTTGATAAAACAGAAGTTGAAAGAGCTAAAACAAAATTCGCCCGATCCCGCAGTTTATTGATGTCCGATAGCAATCGAATTGGAATTTCTTTAAGTGATTGGGCTGCAAAAGGCGATTGGCGCCTGTTCTTCCTCTTCAGAGATCTTATCACTAAGGTTACACCTGAAGACGTTCAACGCGTTGCTCAAACTTACCTCACTGCAAACAATAGCACGGTTGGGACCTACTATCCTACCGATAAAGCAGAGCGTATTAAAATCCCCGCTTCTCCTGACCTAAATGCTCTGCTTAAAGATTACAAGGGTGGGCAAGTCATGGCGCAGGGAGAATTTTTCGATCCCTCCGTTGAAAATATCATTCAAACTACCACCTTAGGCACTTTATCACCCACGGTGAAATACGCTTATCTTCCCAAAAAGACTCGTAACCAAGTGGTTAGTCTTTTAATCAACATTCATTTTGGCAATGATAAAGATCTGGCGGGAAAGAATACCGCTGCTGCCATCACGCCCTTGCTTTTAACTCGTGGGACTCAAAAGAAAACTAGGCAGGAAATTGAAGACACGATGGCCAAGCTTCAGGCACAGTGGCGCATCAGTGGCTCCGCAGGCGAGTTGCAAATTTCTATTCTTTGCAGAAAAGATGCGGTCAATGGCGTGCTGGAACTTCTGCATGAAGTATTGCACGAACCAGCTTTCTCTTCAGAAGAATTAGAAATCATCAAGCGGCAATCCAAAGACCTTCTTGAAAAGAATAAAACCGAACCAGGGGCGCTGGCAAACCGTCTCTTACAAAGAAAGCTCTCACCACACCTTCCTACAGATGTCCGATACACACCAACTTTCGAGGAATCTGCAGAACGACTTAATAAACTCACTATCGAAGATGTCAAAGATCTTTACAAAAACATCTTTGGCGTAGGTGAGGCTGAAGTTGTTGTTGTTGGTGACTTCGAACCCCAGAGCGTTTCAGAACACGCAAAGAAAATCTTAGATCTAAAATCCAAAGTGGCTTTCAAGAAAATTGAAACTATCGCTAAGACTGCTGACAAAGGTGAAAAACTTGTAATCGATACCCCAGATAAGGAAAACGCTATGTTCATGTCGGGCATTGTTTTTCCTCTCAAGGATTCAGACCCCGACTTTGTCGGCTTGGCAATGGCAGATTTTATCATTGGCAGCGGTAGTTTGAGTTCCAGACTTGGAAACCGTGTGCGCCAGAAGGAAGGCTTGGCTTATGGCGTTCGCTCCGGACTCGATGCAGATGCAGAAGACTTATCAGCCCGGTTCACGGTGATGGCAAGCTGCAACCCTTCTAAAATAAAGAATGTAGATATTGCGGTTTTTGATGAGATCAAAAAATTCATCGAGGCAGGCATCGATGCCACTGAATTTGCAGAAGGCCAAAAAGCTTTTCTTGCACAGATGAAAATCGAAAGAACTACGGATTCAAGATTAGCGTCAATCCTTGCAGAAAACCTAGGAGCCAACAGAACCATGGAATACTACAAGGGCCTTGAACTAAAAATCAAGAATCTAACCTCGAAGGAAGTGGTAGATGCTTTCAAAAAGCATGTTACTGCGGATAAAATGATTACGATCTGGGCAGGCGATTTTAACAAAAAGAACTGATTATTCCTGCCCGCTATCAAACAAAAAAAGGAGTGGCATTCGCCACTCCTTTTTTATTTAAATCGAATTCTTTAAGGGAACACTGCAATCAGCAAAGCAATGGTAAGCAGTTCAGACACCGAACCTGTCACGCTTACATTAGGTGGATACCACATGTAAGGAACTGGATCGCCTGGAAGGCAAAAGCCCGAGCTACTGTCATACCTGCGGAAAGGATCGGTTGCCATGTGATAAGGCAGAGTCACAAAATCGAAGAAGAAAGTAAGGGTGGAGACAAACGGTTGGACCGCGCCCAAATCCCAGCCATATCTTTCGCTGTTGATTTCCTGAAAGAAAAGCCTGTCATAAGTAAGATAATAGGGTTCAACTTTTCGGTCGTGCTTAGCCCAATTATTATTACGCCATTGATAATCGTACTTCTTGTTACTAAGTACAACATCGGAAGGAAAAACTAAGCGTTCGAGTTGATCGACGGATTTCTTTTCCTGCCCCATTCGTTCGCGCAGGGAATCTTCAGATTCCAACCTAAACAGCCTCTCGGATCCAGGTGGATCAAGCTGAATCTGGTAGGCAGATAGCAGATCTTGGGCGGACTTAGGGTCGTTAATCAAGGGCATTGGTTGGCCAGCAACATCCGTTGCACGGCTTGGTGCCTTTGATTTCAATCCGGTCGCAATAACTTGGCCTTGGGTTGGGGTGGTGCCGATTTTAACTTCAGCTTCCCCAGCATTTGCAAAAGCTGCAGCAAGTGAAAAACTTGCTGCTAAGAATCTAGTTACTATCGCTGTGCGCATGGTCTGTCCTCGAAGAATAATTCGGGGCCTCGTGCGTTATGGAGATATCGTGAGGGTGACTTTCCACCACGGAAGCTCCACTAACTTGAATAAATTTAGTTTTTGTTCTTAGCTCTTCAATATCTTTGGTTCCACAATACCCCATCCCTGCCCTTAGCCCACCAACGAGCTGATAAATAAAAGGGGCAAGCGGGCCTTTATATGGAACCCGACCCTCCACACCTTCAGGAACAAGCTTATCAATGCTGGATTCACCACTTTGTTGGTAGCGATCTTTGGAACCTGCCATCATGGCGCCTTGCGATCCCATTCCACGATAAGTCTTAAAACTACGGCCTTTGTAAAGAATGATCTGACCAGGCGATTCCGCCAGTTCTTTAAGGCCGATAGCGACTTGGTTAATGGCAGTGATTTGTGGAACACCCACGCCAGAAATCATTCTGGTGGTGCAAATGGAACCAGGACCGATTCCAACCTTCACAGCGTCAGCGCCCGCATCAACCAAGGCTTTAGCTCCTTCAAGTGTAGCAACATTTCCTGCAATCAAATCGATCGAAAACATAGACTTAATTTTCCTGACCGTTTCAATCACATTCTTGCTATGGCCATGGGCAGAATCAACAACCAAGACATCAACACCAGCTTTAATAAGGGACTCAACTCTTTCGAAATCAAAAACCCCTACCGCGGCTCCGACCCGCAGCCTACCTCGCCTATCTTTACAGGCACTTGGAAAGCTGCTCAATTTGTCAATATCTTTGATCGTAATCATACCCTT
>JAPLNF010000256.1 GCA_026692965.1 Planctomycetota bacterium | reverse complement strand
TTAACTACCTTCTCTTCGGGAGGAAAGGTAATCGGGTCGGTAATAATACCGTTTTCGCTCCGTTTAACTTTGTCTACTTTACGGGTTTGATCAATTATGGACAAATTTTTATGTATTATGCCCATCCCCCCTTCTTGCGCCAAAGCTATCGCAAGGTCACTTTCCGTAACGGTATCCATCGGGGAAGATAATATCGGGATATTTAGTTTGATATTTCTAGTCAGGAAGGTGCGTAAATCAACTTCTCTGGGAACCACATCACTGTACGCAGGTTCCAAAAAGACATCGTCAAAAGTAATACCCTTGTAGCCAATTCGATCCAACATGATGAAACTCCTCAGAAAAGCTTGTTTTGCAAATTATAGTAGGACGCAGGCTTGTTGGAACCTTTACCATCATCACTTGCCCATTAAACATCAAGTTTCTGACAAGTAAAACAGGGTAAGATTCAATTCAACAAATCAATTAATCACCCGCTAACATAATGGTTTTTAATTTCAACCTGCTAGTGGTTCCTTTTATTTAATCGTCATGCCATATCATCAAGGAAAGTGAACTTAATTTCCACAAGCAAGTTTAGCTTTTGCCTCAGCAAGAGTCTCAAGAATCTGATCGACTCGTTTTTTCTCGTTCGGGCCAAGTTTTCGTAGCCAAGTTTCGGTATTAATAAACAAAGCCTCAAGTTTTTTGATTGCGAAGGCTTTTTCTTGACTGAAGGTACTGTTCCGATTGGTCGAAAACAAAGGATTTGTATGGGCTTTAAGATCGGGCTTATTATTGTTGGAGCTGATCACTCTGGCGCAAACCCAGTCAAATTCACTTGGGTCTAACTCCCTGATAATTGTTACACTTGCCAAGCTTTTATCTCTTTCAATCATTGTGGCTTTACCATCAATCACCAATTCAATTTCATCTTCAGGGGAAAGATCGTGGGCAATTAATTGGATTTTAGTTAAAGGCGTGAGGTTTATCATGGTCTGTTCTAAAAATGGCCCAACACTAAAGAATGAATCTCCTTTACGAACTGCTTCCAACCAAGATAAATGAGCTGGAGAATCAGACAAAGAAGGCGTTTTGGACCAAGTTTTGGGATTTCCGAGAAAAACCGCATTACTCTTTTTGCCACTGGCCCCAACAGCTTTAGCTTTGACTCCAGCATTTAAAAGAATGTACCAAAAAAGCACAGGGGATTTGTCATCCAGACTAAGATTAGAAATTTCAAAAAGATCAATCTCATTCAATATCAAAGCAGCAAGTGCTTCGCCCTGAAACTCATTATTAGCGTCGAAAACCCATGTAATAAGGCCATTTTTGCGATGACCTTGCCTACACCAATCAACAACAGACCAAACTTCAGGTGATTCAGAGGAAGAAGAAACCAGAGGAAAAACAGGCCGGTGAGAATGAATGATGCCGATGGTTCCCAAAAACGGGTGATGATTAAGCGTGTTTACAAAAAGACTACACCCAAATTTTTCAAAAGCAATTTCCTGACCTGAAAAATCTAGAATCCTAGAGGCATCAACAATATCAGTTCCCGGAAGAATATTTTCACAGGCAAGCAAATGCACCAAATCCAAGCCTTCAGATGAGCCTTCCAAAACCGCTGCGGGCCCAGAAAGATCATGGCAGCGAGCATCGCCACTAATCCAATTCTCCCAAGGAGAATTAGTTTTTCTATCAATGTTAATTCGTAAGGCGGCCTGCCCCTGCTTGATCTCAAGGTTTTTAAAAACCTTATGAAATCGCTCGCCCTTGGTTATCTCGAAGTTGTAAACACCGGGGGGAAGATTAATTTCGCAAGCGCCATCAATGTAGTAATATTTTTTGTTTTCAAATGCAACCTGCCCACCTACTGCCTGGTGAGGGCCGGTTAAAAAGAATTGCTGCCTTCCAAGGGGATGAAAAGAATTCCCCAGAAGGTCAGCAACTCTAATACGAACAGGAACAGGCTTTTGGGTCTCTGAATCGCTAACACGAAGGTGAATCAGGGTCATGTCAAAAAATTCGATTCTTCAGGAAAGAAATCAAGCGTATGTAGCCCCAGCTTTGGTGACAATTGCCCTGAAAGCTTCAATGGCCTTGGGGAACAATTCAGGGCCGGTATTTCCACCAGTGGGCCCGCCTCCAAGAAGGTGGGGTTCCAAGGTTGCAAACCCCGTGTAGCCACGCGCTTGAACATCCGCAATAATCTTGGGGATCATGCCGCCACCCGTACCTGCCAAACATCCATGTTTTTCATTTGCAACCCAATCCTTAACATGAAAGTGGGTGGTGTAATCACGGGCTTTGAGCCAACCTTCCCAAGGTTCATAACCACAAAAGACATAATTGGCTGGGTCAAAAGCAGCATGAAAATGGTCGCACGAAAACCTTGAAAGCAGTTCGTGAACCCTGTCAGGCGAATCGCCATAGATTCCATGTTCATTTTCGTGAAGCAAAACCACACCAGCACTCTTGGCAAGTTCAACTTTCTTTTCCATTCTGCGAAAGACTTCGTCCTTCCATTTAGGCCATTGATCCCCCTCGGGAAGGTAATAGCTAAAAATACGAATGTTCTTGATGCCAAAAACGCCACAAAGATGAATCGCCCGTTGAAAGCGAATTAAATGAGGCTCGAAGGGTTGGTCCGCTTTGATTTTTCCGATAGGCGAACCAATTGCACTAAGGCCAAAGCCATGCTGGTCAAGCAACTTCTTAAAGTCAGAGATTTGCGTATCAGAAAGATCCAAAACATTGGTTTGGTAAATCGAACGAAATTCGATGAACTTAACCTTGCTGGCTTCAAGAACTTTAATTTGTTCAAGCGGATCTGGAGATATTTCATCTGCAAAAGCGCTCAGAATAAAGTGTGCCATCTTACCCTCAAATCTTTTCAAATTTACTTGGATTGTGTTTTACCTGGGGCCCAAAGCACATCATCCGCCCCATTGTTGTTGTAGACCCTAGCCATCACAAAGAGAAGGTCTGAAAGCCTATTAAGGTAAATAATTGCATGTTCATTAACGGATTCCAAGCTTGAAAGATGGACTACCAACCTTTCGGCGCGTCTGCAAACAGTCCTGCATATATGAAGCCAGCTGGAAACAACCGAACCGCCAGGCAATATAAAACTGTTTAAAGGTGAAAGCTTTTCATTCCATTCATCAATCTTTTTCTCGAGCCTTTCCCATTGTTCAGGGCGAATCCGCAGCCTATTATCTGGCGCCCCATCTGCTGATGGCACACACAAATCCGCTCCTAAATCAAAAAGATCATTTTGCACACTGCGTATAAACTCCAAATCTGCCCCTTGGGGCAAATGACAAGCCATGACCCCAAGATTAGAATTAAACTCATCCACAGTGCCATAGGCTTCGATTCTGGGGTGATCCTTAGAGACCATTGCCCCCGAGCCAAGAGCGGTGTGACCTTTATCACCAATTCTAGTGTAAATTTTCGAAAGATAAACCATCATAGTCCTCGCATTAAGGTACTTTTGCTTACAACCACAATTATGGTAGTCATCAAACTCCAAGAAGTCCTAAAAAAGAAAAAAGCAGACCCAGATTTCTCGTGGTCTGCTTTGATTAATCATCTGAAAAAGTTAACCGCAACCAGTAGTTGCACCGCAAGTATCGCATTTGCAACATGCGCCACTGCGTATCAAAGTAAGCTGACCACACTCATTACATGGGTCGCCTTCATACCCTTTAAGCCTAGCAACGCGAATTCGATCATCGGGCTTGGCAGCAAGCGATACCGAATGCGATTCTTCGTGCGATGCAGCAGTGTGACTGCCGTTGGTTGAAGAATAACGCTGTTCACTAGAACCCTTCATAGGGCGTAGATTTTCTGTACGGGGAATAAAGAAGGCCTTCTGCCTGGCAATAGACTTTTCATCCCTTTCATCAGCTTCTTCATCTGAAAGATCAGCTTCATAATCGGGAGTCGCAGGGGTACGATCAATCGCATCCGCACGAAGATCTTCAGGTTGAACATGCGCCAAATCATGGCGACCAAGATAGGTGATAGCCAATTCCCTAAAGATGTAGTCAATGACAGAAGTCGTCATCTTGATATGTGGATTACCTTGAACTGGGCCGTTAGGCTCAAATCGGGTAAACACAAATGCATCAACATATTCTTCAAGGGGAACGCCATGTTGCAAACCAAGAGAAACAGCGATTGCAAAGCAGTTGGTCATGCTACGAAACGCTGCGCCTTCCTTATGCATATCGATAAATATTTCACCGAGGGAATTATCATCGTATTCGCCTGTACGAACATAAATCTTGTGATTCCCAATTCTAGCTTTTTGAGTGTACCCTGCTCTGCGATCAGGCAAACGCCTTCGATTCGCAATGTAACGATAAACGACCTTTTGCGCCAATCGTACAGGGGAATTAGGATTTTCATCTGCTTTTGCTTCATCGGCGGAGGAATCAACATTGATATCCTCTGCATCAGCAACACTATTCAAAGGCTGGCTAAGTTTAGAACCGTCACGATAAAGCGCATTAGCTTTGATCATCAGTTTCCAACTCATCATGTAGGCATTCTTAACATCTTCGAAAGTTGCAGAATGTGGCATATTGATGTTTTGGAGATAGCACCTGAAACAAAAGGCTGGGCCGCAGCCATCATGAAGATGTGTGCTTCAGCAGAAAGAAAGCGTTTGCCATTCTTGCCACAACGGTTAGCACAATCAAACACTGCATAGTGTTCTTCACGAAGATGAGGAGCACCTTCAATTGTCATGGTTCCACATACAAACTCACTGGCTTCTTGAACTTGTTGCTTGCTAAAGCCAAGCGCATTCAACACATCAAAAGTTGGAGCTTCGATTCGTTCCTTAGGAATACTAAGGGTTTTCTCTAAAGCTTCATCCCCAAGGCTCCAGCGATTGAAAGCAAAACCAAGTTCAAACACTGAAGGCAACTGGGTTTCAATTTTTTGGATGAGATCTGGAGTGAATCCCTTGGCAGTCAAAGATTCAACATTGATGTGAGGGCAGCCTTTAAGAGTCCCCGCACCTTTGCAATAACGAACGATATCTTCAATTTGAGATTGATTGTAACCAAGCCTTTGCAACGAGGGGGGCATCGAAGAGTTGATGATTTTAAAGTAACCACCACCTGCCAACTTCTTGAACTTAACCAATGAAAAGTCAGGTTCGACCCCGGTGGTATCACAATCCATTACCAATCCGATGGTTCCGGTTGGTGCAATACATGTTACTTGTGCATTACGGAAACCATGTTTCTCGCCAAGAGAAAGCATCAAGTCGGCTTCATTTCTCGCAGCATCGAGAAGATAGCTAGGGCACTTGGATGGATCAATTTCGACGGGGGTAATGGTAAGGCCTTCGTATTCAGCAGCATTGGTTTTAAAGGCTGCCCTACGGTGATTTCGAATCACTCGAAGCATCGCTTGTTTATTAGCTTCGTATCTTGAAAAAGGCCCAACTTCAGATGCAATGCGGGCAGACATTACATAAGCAGCGTTATGCAAAATAGCAGATAAAGCGCCACACCATGCACGACCTTCAGGGGAGTCATAGGGAATGCCCTGAACCATCAAGAGGGTGCCAAGGTTTGCATATCCTAGGCCCAAAGTGCGGAAGTCATACGACTTTTGTGCAACAGGGATACTAGGGAACTGTGCCATGTATACAGAGATTTCGAGAACCAATGTCCACAGGTAGCAACCATGTTTATAAGATTCGACATCAAACATGCCTGTTGAATTGTCATAAAACTTGATCATATTTAATGATGCAAGATTACAAGCAGTATCATCAAGGAACATATATTCGCTGCAAGGATTGGAAGCATTAATGCGACCATCTGCAGGGCAAGTATGCCATTCATTAATCGTGGTATCAAATTGAACGCCTGGATCTGCACACATCCAAGCAGCGTTACAGATTTGGTCATAAAGATCTGCTGCCTTCAGAGTTTCGCAAGGCTTCGGATCGCGACCAGCCTTTAAAGCTTTTTCTTTTTCAGTGCGGAAATAAAGATTCCAATCGCCATTATTGATAACCGCTTGCATGAACTTGTTGTCAATGCGAACTGAGTTGTTACTATTTTGACCCGATACCGTAGCGTAAGCTTTTGAATTCCAATCGGTGTCATACTCATCAAAGGCAATTTCGGTGGCACCAAGTTTTGCCAATTGAACCGAGCGTTCGATGTAGTTGGCAGGAATCAAAAACTTAGTTGCATTTAACACTGCTTTTCGCAGAGTCTGGTTCTTCTTAACATCAAATCGCTCTGCCATTTTAGGCCAAGCATGGCATGCCTTGATGATTGCATTCAATTCTCGCGATAGTAGCTTAGAGCCCACTACCAAAGAAGCTACTTTTTGCTCTTCTACAACTTTCCAATTAATGAAATCCTGAATATCAGGATGATCTAAATCAAGCACGACCATCTTGGCAGCTCGGCGTGTTGTACCACCGGATTTTATTGCACCTGCAGCACGATCACCAATTCTTAGGAAACTCATCAACCCGCTAGAGCGACCGCCGCCAGATAAAGGTTCAGCTTCGCCTCGAAGGTTTGAAAAATTGCTACCGGTACCAGAACCATATTTGAAGATTCGGGCTTCACGAACCCAAAGGTCCATGATACCGCCTTCGTTGACGAGATCATCTTCGATAGATTGGATAAAACAAGCATGTGGGGCAGGATGCTCGTAAGCGGAAGTAGAACGAACCATATTGCCTGAGGTAGGGTCTACTCGATAATGGCCTTGTGCAGGGCCATCAATGCCATAAGCCCAATTTAAGCCGGTATTAAACCATTGTGGGGAATTAGGTGCGGCCATTTGATTGGCAAGCATAAAACAAATTTCGTCGTGGAAGCTTTGGGCATCCTCGGGAGTGGAGAAATAACCACCCTTCCAGCCCCAATAAGCCCAGCAACCAGCTAATCTTCGAAATACCTGCCTGCTGTCTGTTTCGCAAAGGTCGCGGGTATCGCCATCAGCGGGTATGCTGCGTTGCAAGAATTCTGGAACACCCTCTTCATGCACCTTAGATGAATTCTGGGGCAGTCCATTCTTGCGGAAGTATTTCTGCGCTAAAATATCAGTAGCGACCTGAGACCATTTCTCAGGAACCATAACATCCTTCATTTCAAACACGGACTTGCCATCCGGGTTCACGATTTTCGAAGTTCGTGGAACAAATTTGATTGACGCAAAGGGATCCATACCCTCAACGGTGAAGTTACGATTTATACGCATTAATATCCTATTCTTTCATTTCTTACGCAGGGGTCGCCACCATCCATAGTAACACGACTGTTCGACGGGAAGAACCTGCTACTTTACTTGAACCGAGGTGTGTATCCTAATGACGATTCATCAAATGTACACAATAAAATTTAATAAAAAAACCGATTGTTCCGAAGCCATTATTATTTCGGGGTTTGCGACCCAAATAAAAAATTATTGTGGGGGTTGTGACCCAAGAACAAAGGGAAGAGTCAGACCTTTCTGGTCTTGGTACTTTCCTTTTTTATCCGCATAGCTTGTTTTGCACATCGCACTACCTTTGAAAAACAAAATCTGAGCAATGCCTTCATTTGCATATATTTTAGCAGGCAGTGGGGTAGTATTGCTAATTTCGATGGTAACCCTACCACGCCATTCGGGCTCTAACGGGGTAACATTCACGATGATACCACAGCGGGCGTAAGTGCTTTTCCCAACACAAACAGCGATAATATCCCTTGGAATTTCAAGGTACTCAACTGTTTCCGCTAGGGCAAAACTATTAGGCGGTATAAGGCAATAATCGGCTTCGATATCGACAAAAGAGGCGGGGTCGAAATTCTTCGGGTCGACCACGGTGCAACGAGCGTTGGTAAAAACCTTGAAATGCCTATCAACCCGTACATCGTAACCATAACTGGTCACGCCATAAGAAATCAAACCTTTACGGCCTGAACATTCTTCAAAGGGCACGATCTTAATATTTTCTTTGATCATCCAGTCAGGTAAAACAGCCATGTTTTGTTCCTTGGTTCCAAATAAACACTTCATTAAACACAAGAATCATCATCGGGATGAAAACAAGTGTAAGCCACACACGTAGGCACCATTGACTTAAAGATGTTTATCCTTTCCAAAGTAGAAATCAACTAATAAGTTTTGGAATTTATTTGGAGGTGTTTGAACCACTTGTCTTTAAGCCCGAATATTTATTTACAGAATTTAAATTGTTGCAAATAATCTTCTTGGCAAAAATAGTTTTTCTGTGCATGATGACAAAAGAATTACAAAAAAAGAGTTTCAGTATTGGGTCCCGCCTGTTAAAAATACAGTTAGAAAGCACTGACTTTTGTTTAGAACTGCGAATTGTTAAACCTGTTTTCAAAGTATGAAGGATGATCATGAATTCTGAACCTATTCCAGCTGAAACATCTACCCCTGACTTATCAACTAAAAAGTCTTCCACCAAATGGTTTGCCTATTTGATGCCGGTTGCAACCTTGGTAGGCTTGGCACTGCTAGGCAGGTATTTTTATATTCCAGGAAATACTCAAGCATTGGCTCAGGTTCCGGCTGAAAAAGCAACTGCTCAGGAAAAGGAAAAAGCGAAAACTGAAAAAGTTGCTGCCCCTGAATTTGAAGGTGGCGTTGCTTGGCTCAACACTGCAAAACCCATCAGCATCAAAGATCTTAAAGGCAAAATTGTTCTTTTGGACTTCTGGACCCTTTGTTGCATCAACTGCATCCACACCCTTCCCGACCTCGCAAAGCTTGAAAAGAAATACGCCAACGAACTTGTCGTAATCGGCGTTCACTCTGCAAAGTTTGAAAACGAAAAAGAAACAGAAAGCATCCGCAAGGCAATTGCCCGCTACGAAATCAAACACCCCGTAGTTAATGATGCCAACATGAAAATCTGGCGAACTTATGGTGTTAACTCTTGGCCAACCTTGGTCCTCTTGGATTCCGAAGGTAACTTTGTTGCAAAAGGTTCAGGCGAGGGCTTGCACGATGCGGTCGACTTGGCTATTGCAAAGCTAGTAAAATCAGGCAGAGAAAATAAAACACTTAATGAAAAACCAATCGACTTCGGTCAATCTGTGGAAAAAGCCACTTCACCGCTTTACTTCCCTGGAAAAGTCTTGGCAGATGCAGAATCTAAACGCATTTTTATTGCTGACAGCACCAATCATAGAGTAATCATCACTGATCTTGAGGGCAAGGCACTTGCAACAATCGGCCAAGGTGGCAAACCTGGATTTAAAAATGGATCCTACACCGAAGCTATGTTTGATGATCCTCAAGGTATGGCCCTCATGGGCGATGACCTTTACCTCGCTGACAGAAAGAACCACTTAATCAGAAAAATAGATCTGAAAAAGCAAACTGTTTCCACTGCTGCAGGAACAGGTAAACAAGGCCAGGACCGTGATACCGGCGGTATCGCTACTTTGGTTGGCCTTAACAGCCCTTGGGATTTACTCCGAAAAGGCGATACTCTTTTCATCGCTTTGGCTGGGCACCATCAAATCTGGACACTCGATTTGAAATTCAAAAAACTTATTCCATATGCGGGCAATGGCAGAGAAACTCTTAAAGATGCTCCGCTTGCTTCTTCCAGTTTTGCTCAACCCAGTGGGTTAACCACCGATGGTACCAACCTCTACGTTGCAGATAGCGAAATTAGCTCTATTCGCTCGCTTCCGTTGGATGGTAAAGGCAATGTTAAAACCCTTGTTGGCCTTGGCCTTTTTGATTTCGGTGACATCGATGGATTTGGTGATGAAGTGCGAATCCAGCATGCTTTGGGCGTCGCTTGGCATGAAGGCCTGATTTATATTGCAGATACTTACAACAGCAAAATCAAAACGCTTGATCCTAAAACCCGAGAATGCAAAAACTATCTTTCCAGTACTAACACCGCATTCAAGTGGTGGATTTAAAAACCAAAGCTGTCAGCACACTTAAAATTACCGGTGTCAATATCGTACCAAGGTAATCAAGCACAACTTGCAACCTAGATAGTTTTACAACCATCATCTAATGAAAATGATTATCCATGATGCAATTGAGATCTTTCTTTGTAATTGCAGTGCTTATTCTGACCTCTGCTTTTTATGTGGCGGGACAAACCCCTGAAAAAATCGCACCGCCCGCTACTGCATCACGAATCGATTTTTCTGCAACCTTAGGCGCAGTCGATCCTTTTTCTGATTCCAATATCGAAGAGCCAAAAGAACTTTCCGTTCGCAGAGGCGAAGTTCTTGTCCTGCGTATCCTAGGAACCCCAAAAACGGGATTTCATACCTACCCCATAACCCAAAGATCCGAAAACCAAGACGAGAACGGTCTCTCAAAACTTACCTTCAAAAACAATCCAATATTCTCTCCTATACATCCCCTCAAAGAATCTGAACCCGAATGGAAAGAGGAAGGGGTGCTTGGCTACTTCCTTGAATTTGAAAAGCCTTTCACTTGGACCCAGGAAATCTACATTCAGCCCGATGCTACGTTAGGCAAAACCGAACTTAACTTTTCAATCAAGTTGCAGGTTTGCGATTCCAAATGTGTTTGGGGCGAACACCAATTTAGCATCCCTGTATCTGTATCCAAAGCAGACCCCCTCGAACCTTCTCAAGATCTAAAACAAAAACTCACTATCAAAGAGGCCCCTCCGAAAATTGTCCCAGATCCTAAAAGCAGCAATCCCAAAGGCAATAAACAGCAAACTAATACCGACAACTCCAAGACTGCAACTGAAGGATTATTGGCATTTGCACTTCAGGGAATGTTTTGGGGGGCTATCTCACTCGTAACGCCCTGCGTTTTCCCCATGATTCCCATCACCGTAAGTTACTTCCTCAAGCAATCAGAAAAAACTCATCACAGGCCGGTCGCAATGGCTGTGGTTTACAGCCTCACTATTGTTATTGTGCTTACCATTGCCGCGGTGGCCCTACTCTCCTTCTTCCGCTTACTTAGCGTACACCCTGCCATGAACTTTGGCTTGGGATGCCTTTTTGTTTTCTTTTCTTTAAGCCTGCTTGGCATGTACGAAATCGAACTCCCAAGTGGATTGGCACATTTCACCAGTTCCAAACAAGGACAAGGCGGAATAGTTGGAACTATCTTCATGGCACTTACTTTCACGATCGTCAGCTTTGCTTGTGTTGCTCCATTCCTTGGCGGTTTTGGTGGCACAGCTTCTGGATCAAATCTCACCTTCCTCCACCGCCTGCTTGGTGGGTTCGCCTTCTCAGTGACTTTTGCATCGCCATTTTTCCTGCTTGCATTGTTTCCCGGAATGTTGAAGAAACTTCCCAAGAGTGGTAATTGGCTTAACAGCGTCAAGGTTGTGATGGGCTTTCTGGAATTAGCTGCTGCAATCAAGTTTTTCAGAGCAGGAGAACTTGTATTATTTCCCGAACCATTAATATTCACTTACGATTTCTCGATGGCAATTACGGTTATTATTGCTCTTTGCTGCGGGCTATACCTTTTGGGCTTTTTGCAACTTCCACACGATATGCCCTCCGAACACACTAGCGTTCCTGGAGTTGTACTAGGCTGCCTTTTCTTGGCATTTGGTTTATATCTGACACCTGCGTTATTAAAGTTAAAGGAAGATGGGTCGCGACTAAGGCCATCGGGAATGATTTTCGCATGGGTTGATTCCTTCCTTCTTCCAGAAGAAAACGATGATCTACCCTTCATCGGAGATTTAAACCGTGGTCTGGAAGAAGCAAAGAAACAAAACAAGATGGTATTCATCGATTTCACCGGAGTGACCTGCACCAACTGCAAAATCAATGAGGCCAATGTTTTCCCGATGAAAGATGTTCGTGAGCTTCTGAAAAAGTTTGTGTTAGTGCAACTTTACACCGATCGTGTTCCAGACAAACTTTACTCCCCCGAAGAACGCTCTGCGTTTCAAGGTAGTGCAACCAAACAACGCGCTGACGCAAATAAAAATCTCGACTTCCAAAAGTTAAAGTTCGACACAGAGCAACTTCCTCTTTACGTAGTCGTCAAACCCGATGCCAGTGGCTTTGTTGAAGTCGCAAGGTATGACGAAGGGAAGATAAATGACGTTTCAGCATTTGTAAAGTTTCTAAGGTCTGGGCTAAACGAAAAATAATTCAAGTTCGCAACTATCTCTCAAGGAGAATCACGCAATGTCTTCCGCATCCAAATCGAAAATTATCAAAGCTCCGAAGGTTTCGAATCAGAAATTGTTCATCAATGGAAAATGGGTCAACAGTATATCTGGCAAAACCTTTGCAACTTTAAACCCCTCGACTGGGCAGGAAATCTGCCAAGTGGCTGAGGCCGACTCTGCAGATGTCGATCTTGCAGTAAAAGCAGCAAGAAAAGCATTTGAATCAGGGCCCTGGAAAAAAATGAGTGCAGCAGAGCGAGGCCGTAGAATCAACAAACTCGCAGATCTTATGGAACAAAATCTTCCAGAGTTGGCTGCACTCGAATCACTAGACAATGGCAAACCTCTTCGTGATTCCCTTAATGCGGATCTTCCTCTTAGCATCAAGGCTTACCGCTATTACGCTGGTTGGTGCGATAAAACCCATGGCAAAACTATTCCCGTAGAAGGCGAATATTTCTGCTACACCAAGCATGAACCTGTAGGTGTTGTAGGCCAGATCATTCCTTGGAATTTCCCTTTGCTAATGACCGCTTGGAAATGGGCCCCTGCTCTGGCAACCGGTTGCACGATTGTTTTAAAACCTGCAGAGCAAACTCCACTTACAGCTTTGCGAATGGCGGCACTTGCCCAAGAAGCAGATATTCCAGATGGTGTTATAAATGTTCTTCCAGGATTTGGGCCGACTGCAGGCGCTGCAATCACTTCGCACATGGATATTGATAAAGTCGCCTTCACAGGAGAAGGCAGTACAGGCCAACTAGTTATGCAGGCTGCGGCCAAGAGTAATTTAAAACGCGTCAGCCTTGAGTTGGGTGGCAAAAGCCCAAATGTGGTTTTTGCAGATGCTGATTTGGATGCTGCGGTAGAAGGAGCGTATTTTGGTTTGTTTTTTAATCAAGGACAATGCTGTTGCGCAGGTAGCAGGCTTTTCGTTGAAGAAAAGATCCATGATGCCTTTGTGGAAAAACTAGTTGCTAGGGCAAAAAAACAACGCATAGGCGATCCATTTGATATGGCGACCACCCAAGGCCCCCAAATATCCCAAGAACAATGCGATCGCATTATGGGGTATATCGACATCGGAATTTCCGAAGGTGCCAACCTGTTAAGTGGTGGCAAAAGGGTTGGAAATAAAGGTTATTTTATCCAACCAACTATTTTCGATGGTGTCAAAGACAACATGCGAATTGCAAAAGAGGAAATATTTGGCCCAGTGATGAACATTCTCAAGTTTAAAGATGTGGACGAGGTGGTTCAGCGGGGCAATAAAACCTTCTACGGCCTTGCTGCTGCTATTTGGACCAAAGATATCACCAAGGCCCACCGCCTTGCGAATAGCTTAAGGGCGGGCACGGTTTGGGTCAATTGCTACGATGTTTTTGATGCTGCTGCCCCCTTTGGCGGTTTCAAAATGAGTGGCATTGGCAGAGAACTAGGGGAATATGCCTTAAGCCTCTATACAGAAGTAAAAACTGTCTACATAAACCTAGGCTAACAAACAGAATAATGGCCAAATGTACACCGCCCTTGCGTTCTGGCCTTTTATTCCCGCTTTGAACCATGTTATAAATTCTTCTAATGAGCAGCGGATTGGCTTTACTTTTATGCTGCTTGATTAGGAGAATCGCTATGGTTAGGTTACTTTTATCTTTAGTTGCTTTGTTTCTTTGCATTGGCAATTCGTTCGGCCAAACTAATGTTCCTGCAGCCGCCAATCAGGTTCCTTCTGCTGCACAACTCCAGCAATACCTTAATCGCTGGGAACAAGAAATGCTCAAGGTTCAAACTCTTGCAGCGACCATTAAATTAATTGAAAAAGATAAAACTTTTGAAACCACCTCTGCTTCCATTGGTGTTGCAAAATACATGAAATTGGGCTCAGGCTCAAGCACCGTGAATCTTGCAAGTTTGGAATTGCGCAGAGAAGGCAAAGCCGATTTAGACAAAAAGTTTCTTTGCACGGGCAACTATCTCTATCAGGTTTTGTTTGAAGCCAAAGAGATAAGAGCCTTTGAGATGCCCAAACCTAAACAAGGACAGGTTGCAGAAGATAGTTTCATGTCTTTATTGTTTGGCATGAAGGCTGAAGAGGCACTTCGCAGGTACGACATAAGGCTTACCAAGGAAGATCAATGGTATATTTACATGGATATCAGCCCAAGGTTTCCAGCAGACAAAGCTGATTTTCAACGCGCAAGAATTGTTTTTAATCGGGCCAACTTCATGCCCAGACAATTATGGTTTGAGCAACCCAATGGCAGCGAAGTTACTTGGGACATTCCGAAAATGGAAACAAATGTTAAACTCGAAAGAAGTGAATTCGATCCACCTCGTGCGCCCCAAGGCTGGAAATTAGTTCAAGAACCCATCGCGCAACAAGGGCAACCCAGAGTGGTTCGCCCTAAACCCTAAAGTATTCTCCTAAGGCATCTGAAGCCTTTTTATTATTCCTCATCATTCTTTCTTACATAAACCCTTTATTGCTGAGCGGTTACAAGTTATTATTAGCGTGCTGGTTTTTAAAAGTCTTCTACTTTTATTTTTAGAGGAGATCATCCGTGGCTCAAGATGGGGAACGATCTCTTGCGGTTTTTGTCGATTTTGAAAACTTAGCATTGGGCTTCCAAAACCGACGCGAAAAGTTTGACATCACCAGAGTGTTCGAACGACTGGTCGAAAAAGGAAAGATTGTTTTCAAAAAAGCCTATGCCGATTGGAATAGATTCAGCGCCTACACCGCAATGCTTCATGAAGCTGCAATCGAACTAACTGAAATCCCACGCAGGAGCCAGACCGGGAAAAATTCCGCTGATATAAGGCTTTGCGTGGATGCCATGGATATGGCGTATTCCAAAGAACATATCGATACCTTTGTGGTGATCTCTGGGGATAGTGATATTTCGCCTCTTGTCTCCAAGCTTAAAGAATTAGGCAAGCATGTTATCGGCCTCGGTATGCAAGAATCCACATCCGACCTCCTACGAGATAATTGCGACGAATTCATTTATTACGAAGATCTGGAGCAGAAACATGGCGTTCTGCCAGATTTCGATTCCTCGGTTCCCGATAGTAAGAAAAAAGCCTTTAAGCTGCTGCTTGATTCATTGCTTGCGGTTCGAAGAGAAAACAAAGAAATAATCTGGTCATCGATGGTTAAGGATACGATGAAGCGTAAAAAGCCATCCTTTAATGAAACTTACCATGGTTACCGGACCTTTAGCGAATTATTGGAAGATGCAGCAAAAAATGGATTGCTGGAACTGGAGATGGATAGCCGTGGGCGCAGTTACATTGTGACCCGCTTTGGTGCTGAGATGAAAACGAGAAAACCTTTTCCAGTTCGAAAGCCTGCTCCCGTAAAAATCCGGCCTCCACAAACACCCCCCATGAGCTTAAAGCCCACGGTTACGGAAGAAGCAACCAATGTTATCAAAAGCGAAATAGATGCTGTGATTTTGGCACCAACCGAGGAAATCCCCTTTACAGTGACTGAATCGCTTGAGGAAGCAATAGTTCCTGAGGTACTCAAAACCGATGAAGATGATATTATTTTTTCTAGGCGATAATTAAATGCGCTACTTAAATTTGTTCCGCAATCAAGGAAAGTGCATTAAACTAAACTTATGCCAAGAGTAGCAATCATAGGTGGTGGTATTTCGGGACTAACTTTAGCCTTTAGGCTGAAGCAATACTTAGCTGATGTAGACATTCAAATTTTAGAAAGTGAAAAGAGTGTTGGGGGCAAAATAGCCTCGTTCAGGGACCAAGGTTTTATTTACGAATCAGGGCCCAATGGGTTTCTTGACAGCAACCCATCCACCCTTAATCTCAGTAAGGAACTCGGCCTTTCTGAGCAACTCGCACCTGCAAACGATGCTGCTGCTAAAAAACGCTTTCTCCTCCTAGGAGGAAAACTACGCATGCTGCCCTCCTCTCTTCTGGGGCTTTTAACAACGGATGTACTTTCTTGGCGAGCAAAATTATCAATCGCCTTCGAACGATTTCAAAGCAACAAACAAAACCTTCCGGATGAATCCATTTATGCTTTTGCCCAAAGAAGAGTGGGCACAGAAATTGCAGATAAGCTTGTTGACCCTTTTGTAACAGGGATATTTGCTGGCGATGCCAAGCTCGTTAGTTATCAAGCGGGCTTTCCTAGGCTGGCAGCAATGGAAAAGAATTATGGAAGTATCAGTAAGGGGCTAAAAGCCGCTCGCAAAGCCAAACAAATTAGTAACCCAGGGGGAAGATCTTCAGGCCAACTCTGGTCTTTCAACCAAGGGTTAGGAACACTCACCGATGCCCTTGCGGAGAAATGTGGAAAATCAAACATCAGAGAATTTAAAGCTTCTAATTTGATTCATGACAAGGAAACCAACAAGTGGATTATTAAAGGTAGCAATGGTGAATCCGAGTCGTTTGATATCGCGATCCTTTCCTGCCCTGCGTTTTCTCAAGCCGCGATTCTTAAAAACCATGATGAAATGCTTGCAGATAAAATAGCATCTATTCCTTATAACAGCCTGGCTGTAGTGGTGATGGGTTATCGAAGCGGCGATGTACCGATTCCCCTGGAAGGGTTTGGTTACTTAACCCCCAGTTCCGAAAACCGAGCCATTTTAGGCGTTCAATGGTGTTCATCGATCTACCGCGGGCGCGCCCCCGCAGGAACCGTGCTGCTAAGGGCAATGTGTGGCGGATCTTCGAGGCCTGAAATGGTAGATCTTGATGATGACTCGATTGCAAAAATCGTGTATCGGGAATTACAGGCGTCGATGCAAATCCAAGCGCCACCTTTTTTCCTTAAGGTGATTCGCTGGAAAAACGCAATACCTCAATATATGGTCAACCATTTGGAAAAAGTTAGGGAAATCGAGAACTTACTTACGAATCATCCGGGGCTGTATGTGACAGGTAATGCTTATAAAGGAATTTCGATAAACGACTGTGTTGAAAACGCTGAAACTCTTGCAGTTCAGATTTCCAGGTGGTGGAGTAGAGCTAGAGAAACAATTAGCTAAAACGATAATTTGTTTCACTAGCGTAGCAATTGTTTTAAAATGTGGGTTATAAATAAAAGGTACTTTTGTTGTGCAGGGAAGCAATTATGAACGATATTATTAGCTTGATATTAGGTGGTGGTCGCGGAACTCGCTTATATCCCCTTACCCAACTACGCAGTAAACCAGCAGTGCCAATCGGCGGGAAATATCGATTGATCGATATCCCAATCAGCAACTGTATTAACAGCGGCTTTAACCGCATTTATGTTTTAACTCAATTTCTCAGTGTCAGTCTCCACAGGCATATCGCAAACAGTTACAAGTTCGATCCATTCGGAAAAGGATTTGTTGAAGTTCTAGCGGCACAGCAAACGAATGAAGGCCAAAATTGGTACCAAGGTACTGCAGATGCAGTCAGGCAACAAATTCGATATGTGGTTGAAGACCAAGCAAAAGAAGTTCTGATTCTTTCCGGGGATCAACTTTACCGGATGGATTTTCGCGAATTACACAACTTCCATCAGGAAACAAAAGCGGATGTCACCATCGCAGTGCTTCCAGTATCGCAAGAGCAGGTATCAGGGTTTGGCATTGTACAGGTTGATGAAACATCTAAAGTTCACGCATTTATTGAAAAGCCAAAAACCATCGAGGAAATTGAACCCTACGCAGTATCACCAGAATGGCTGTCTAAAAGCGGGATACAGTCGAAAAACCGCCCCTACCTTGCTAGCATGGGCATCTATTTGTTTAACCGCAAAGCCCTATTAGATCTCCTTAACTCGCGCCCACTTGCCACCGATTTCGGCAAGGAAATCTTTCCTCGCAGTATCAAAAATTATAACGTGAAAGCTTTTCTTTTTGATGGGTACTGGGAAGATTTAGGAACCATCAAGGCTTATCACGAAGCAAATCTTGCGCTTGCAACTCAGAACCCTCCATTCGATTTTCACAGCCCGAATGGCGTTATTTATACCCGAATGCGATTTCTACCCGCATCCAGATTTCACGGAGCCACTCTCTCCAACACGCTTGTAAGCGATGGTTGCGTTATCGAAGAAGGCTCGAATGTAAATAACTGTGTGATCGGAGTACGCAGCAGAATCGGCAAGAATGTCACACTTAAGGAATGCGTTATCATTGGCGCGGATCGTTTTGAAACCGATAAAGAAAGAGCGGACAACCACACCAAGGGTATACCCAACTTAAATGTAGGTGATAACTCGGTAATTCATTGCGCAATATTAGATAAAGATTGCAGAGTGGGAAAAAATGTCAGACTAGTTAACACAAGAAAAATTCAGCACGATGAAGGAAATAACTTTGTCATTCGAGATGGAATTATTTGCGTCCCGAGAGGAAGCATTATTCCAGACGGAACCGTTATTTAGAATTGCAACCATCAGCCTTTAAATGATTTTTTCAAGCAATCTGAAAGTATCGAAGTTATGCGAATTGTTTCTTGAGAAAAGCCAACTCTTTCTTCGCAAGGTCCTTTCGATCAGGAAGCCCTGATGCTTCATACTCACCATGCAAAACAATGGCTCCTTGAAATTTCGCATCTTTTATACCCTTGGAAACATCATTCCAGCGCACAATGCCCGCACCCGCAGGAATAACCTTGAAGGTCCACTCGGCTTTAGCTTGTTCCCACAAAATATCTTTGATTGCAATGATGGAAAGCCAAGGGCGTAGTATTTCAATTTCCATCTTAATAGGGCCACCATTGACAGCCAAATGCCCGGTATCAGCAAAAGCACCAATATGATGCGGATCAAAATCGGTTAGTAACTCTTTAAGTGAAACGGCATTATTTCCAATGTTGTTGCCCGAGTGTGTGTGGTAAACAGCCTTGACCTTTGTTGCCTGAGCAAGTTTCGAGAACCCCTGAAGTTTTTTCCGCGCGCCTTCCAGGTCATCACTAAAGTTTCCTTTATAAGGGAAGTACCCGATTTTAATCATGGGTACACCCGAAAGCGCACAAGCTTCAAAAAGATTCTTTGCATCCTTACTTTCAGGGTCAATCAATGTAGTGGGCGCACTTACCAAGGGAATATCTAATTTGTTTTGCTTCATGATTGCAGCAAATTTAGGTAATTCAGCAAGAGCGTTGCCGGGCTCGATTGGGTACCCAGGCCTAACCGCCAGATCTAATCCATCTACTCCCGTTTCTTTGCAGAACTCAACCAAAGCCGGGGGCGCTAATTCCTTGAGTGTCTTAGTGAAGTAAATAAATTGCATAGCAAAACCTTCCTAACTCATGATGGAACAAATAGATTGTTTCATTCCATCATGAAGTATAACTAAGAGCAAAAGAATAAAGGTTCGAAGGTTATTCGACGGTATTTTCGAGCACGCCAATGCCTGCAATTTCAATCCTGATTACATCACCAGAAAGGAGGGTAAATTGATCAGGAGGAACAACCCCCGTGCCCGTTAAAAGGAGGGCACCATCGGGGAAATCGTTTTCTTTAAATAGCCATGAAACTAAATCTTCAAGCTTTCTAGCCATGGAAGCAAGCGATGTTTTTCCTTCAAAAACCTGAGCCCCTGCCCGATGAATTTGAAGCTGAATAGAACAAGCTTCACCTTCTGGAAGAAACCTTGCAAGGGTAACAACAGGCCCAATCGCACAAGCCCCGGAGTACATCTTTGCTTGGGGAAGATAAAGTGGGTTTTCGCCTTCAATATCCCTGGCACTCATATCATTACCGATGGTAAAGCCGACAATTTTTCCTGCCGGAGAAACAACCAAGGTAAGCTCAGGCTCGGGGACACTCCACTTGCTATCTTTTCGAATACGAACTTTTTGGCCAAAGCTTGCAACCTTTGCAGGAGGAGATTTAAAAAAGAGCTCTGGCCTCTGGGCTTTATAAACGAGGTCGTAAAATTTGGCAGCCCCTTCCGATTCGCGCTCACGGGCTTCCCTACTACGCAAGTAGGTTACACCAGCAGCCCAAACCTCTTGCTGATCAATAGGCACCAAAGCGATAGTTGAAGCCAAAGAGATTTTTTTGGCAGATAACTTGGCACGACTTTCTACTTCATGCTCTGGGTTAGCCGCATGAAGAATTTTGGAAAAAAGCCCAGGCTCCTTGGCTAAGTCTCCAAGTACAACAACTTCCTGATCTTGAACCAAGCCAACAAATAACAATCCATCATTACTTTGAAATTTGCCAATTCTCACAGCGATACCCCTTTAATTCAAATTTTTCTTAAAAGACTCCCACAGTTTTGGAACATCCAACAATCGTCCTTTATCTACGAATTCAAGTGAGTTTTCCAGTGCCGATTTTAATAAAGGATGAAATGCTACCGCCTGACATGGTTTAGGCACGGGCGACACAAGCTCCACAATTATTTTCGATAACAAAGCTTCAATCCCCAATCCAGACAAAGCCGAAATACTAATTGATCCTTGAGGAATCGAAGAATGCTGAAAGCCATCTAGATCAATTTTATTAGTAACGCCAAGAATCTTTTTATTTTGAAAAAGAACCGGGGCTGGGATTTCAGGAGCAGAACAATCTTGAACCCAAAGAACCAAATCTGCCTGTTCCGTAGCATTAGTGCCCATGAGCATTCCCGCGTTTTCCAATGGGTCGGAGGTGGTTCGTAATCCAGCAGTATCAGCAAAAGAAACAGGCCACCCTTCAATAGCTGTTTCAAGCCAAAGAACATCCCGGGTCGTGCCCGGAATTTCTGAAACAATACTGCGCTGGTACCCTGCAAAAATATTCATCAAACTACTTTTTCCAGCATTAGTTGGGCCCGCTAAAACTACCTTCCAAGGTTCCACTAATCTACAACTTAAATAAGAATACCGACCTATATCAGAGAGCAAGGCAGTTGCGTTTCTAGAATCTCCTTGATTGATGAAACCCAAAAAAGAATCCAGCCAAAGCCTAAAAGCCCCCTGAAACTGATCAAGTAAAATTTTCGTAGGCTCACTGGTCGTTGCCTGATTAAGTAAAACTAGCGCCATAGCTTGCAGAGGATCTGCAGTGGTATGGGTAATAAAATCCTGCCAATTGCAAAGGGTCGCTCCCTCAGCCTGCAAAAAATCTAAAAGCATAGAAACAACTTGAGTACCACCATGCGGATGTATTTCCAAAAGCATGGGACTATTAGTTTTACAACTCAAAACAACTTCATCGCCATGCCCCAGCCCCAATCGCCCAAGAAAAACAGAACCGGGGGCGGGAAGAATAGGTAAAGGCTTCTTGGTTCTAGGTTTAAAAACCTTGAAGATTATTTCCCAGGCACGAGGCCCAAAAAGGGACAGAGTTGCAATCGCACTTTTACCAGGCGGGGTCAGGCGTGCCAGATAAGTTTCGCAATGCGTATCATCCATCTACAGATTCCTCAACAAGCAAGGAAAGCCCAGTAAGAACTAGGTTGGGAAAATACCCGTTCCCTTCATTTAAATAGTTGGCTAAAAGAAGGCCATCGCCTCCTGTAAAAAAGAGCGTTGCTTTTGTGCCAGATTGCATTTCTAATTTCCGAATAAGCATTGAAATGCCACCTACAAAAGCATTGCCTACGCCAAAAGAAATTGCATCAACAGTGTTGGCCCCTGCTATTTGTCGAATTTGATCCGTAACAGATATTTCTGGAAGCTGAGCTGTGTACTCATTTAAAGATCGAGCCATTAATTTGAGGCCCGGCATAATTGCTCCGCCTAAAAATCCATCTCTGCCACTCGCTAAATCAACGGTTACCGCACTTCCCGCATCAACAACAATCACAGCATCGGTTTCAACTGTGAGTTTTAATGCAGCAAAAGAAGCTACTAGTCGATCGATTCCAGTTACTGAAGGATTATCAACTTTAATTTGCATCGGGAGATCAAGATGGGTCACCACTTTTACTTTATCACAAATATCTAGGAGCCATCGATGGTGTTTTTTAAGAACATCAGGAACGACGCCACAAATCAAAATAGATTTGACCGAATCTTTACACCGGGCGCTCCAAGACTTCTCCCAAGAAGAAACATCTACTAGATCAAGTCTAAAATGGTCAAGAAGAACGCCTTGATCAAAAAGCCCCCATTTAATCGAGCTATTGCCTACATCGATAGCAAGAAAAGTTGGAATCATTATTCATCAGGGTTCTTGATTTTTCTAAGTTCCCGGGTTACAGCCTGAATCATAGTTGCCAAACCCTGCCCAGTCACCGCAGAAATTGCAATGATTTCTTTACCCAACTCCTTTTCAAGTTCTTTCAGAACAAGATCACTGTCAGTCAATTCGGACTTGCTCAAAACAATGATCTCAGGCTTCAGGATGGTATCTTTACCATGCAAATCTAATTCATTGCGAATGGAATGATAGTTGGCAAGAGGCGTGGTTTGATCCATTGGGAAAGGTTCAAGCACATGGATAATGACAAGAGTACGCTCAACATGGCGAAGGAATTCGTGCCCCAAACCAATACCCTGATGTGCACCTTCAATAAGTCCGGGTAAATCAGCAAGGATAAAAGCCCGTTCGCCGCCAATCATCACCTGACCAAGGTTAGGGTGCTTTGTGGTAAAGGGATAAGATGCGATTTCAGGATGCGCCCTAGAAAGGCGACTAAGAAGAGTTGATTTACCTGCATTTGGTTTCCTAACCAACCCAACATCAGCGATAACTTTAAGTTCAAGAGAGATATGCTTCTCTTCGCCGGGTGTACCAGGCTGAAACTCTCTGGGTGCCCTGTTAATCGAAGTAGTAAAGAATCGATTACCTTTGCCGCCCCTGCCTCCAAAAGCAACAACCACCTGATCGTTGGGGAGGGTTAAATCTTTGAGTATATTGCCCCTGTCGCGGTCGAGAATGAGAGTACCAGGAGGAACAGCAATAACAAGATCATGGGCTTTTTTGCCATGACAATTATCGCCCATCCCAGCACCACCGCTATCCGCACGCCAATGCTTGCGGTTCACAATATTCGCAAGGCTATCGGTACCTTCAACAGCACGAATAATGACATCGCCGCCGTCGCCGCCATCGCCACCATTAGGCCCGCCCTTGGGAATGTATTTTTCCCTACGGAAACTAACGCAGCCTGAACCGCCATCGCCGCCCTTAACATAAATTGAAACACGATCAACAAACATGATGTAACCCTTCTTTCATTGCTATAAGACAATTTTAGAGAGGGTGAAGAGTAATCAAAGGTATAAATTAAAACTTGAGGGAAAAATCAGTAGGCATTGCGATGGATCATACCATTAAAAATGGTCATCCAAAGGATACGAACATCCATCCAAGGGGTCCAATGGGTGATGTAATAAAGGTCATATTGCAGCCTTTTTCGCAAAGAAGTGTTCCCACGCCACCCATGAACTTGAGCCCATCCGGTGATACCCGCTTTGACGGTATGCCTAGCCATATAATTAGGAATAGTCTTGCGAAATTTATCAATAAAGACCGGGCGTTCAGGGCGCGGACCAACCAAACTCATTTCCCCACGAAGGACATTAATCAACTGAGGAAGCTCGTCGATGCTGGTTTTGCGGAGAAAAGTGCCAAGAATTGTCCTGCGATCATCATTTTTAGCAGCCCAAACAGCGCCTGAAGCATTTTCGGCATCCATTTTCATGCTTCGAAATTTAAGCATTTGGAAAGATTTACCATTCAACCCGCATCGTTCTTGGGTGTAAAAAACCGGTCCCCGACTGGTCAACTTGATCAGTACAGCAATGCAAACAAGAAGCGGAGAAATCAAAATAAAACCAACCAACGAAAGAACAATGTCCATACCCCGTTTGAACATTACATTCAGCCCAAAGTGTGGGTTCTCTTTTAAAGAAATTAAGGGCATACCATCTACATCAACAGTAGAAAGGGCTAAGCCCGCAAGCTCTGGAACATCTGCCGCCAAACGAACATCAACAAAAGTATCCGCAAGTATTTCATAAACATTGCGAACATCGTCATAACGGTTCATAGGCAAAGCAATAAAGACATGGCTAACGGAGTACTGGGCAATTAAATTGGGCAGGTCTTCAAATTTGCCCATAACATCAAGATCTTTGTTAAAAGCTGAGACTTGATTTTCAACGTAACCAACATTTTAACAATGATTGCAAAAGATTGGTCATACCCTCTGGATCGAAAATCTCTGATCAATTTCCAATTGATTTGCCTGATAAAAAAAATGGTGAAGACATTGAAGGCGCCAAAGAGAGAAACCATGGCGCGTGATCCAGAAAGATCTTTGCGAAAAAAATCGACCGCAAGCAAAAGTAAAACTAGAAAGAAAGTTCCTTTGATCGAACAAAAAGCTTCTTCGCGCATTCTGCGCATGCGGCTAATTTTGTATTGATCCGTGAAATGGTATGCCACAGCAGCAGTAAACAGAACCCAAGGAATATGACTAAAAAGCGTGTCATTTTCATTCGGGATTGAAACAAAAGGTATCCAACCGGATTCAAATCTTACATGGTAAGCAGCAAGCCATGCGATGCTTGTCGCAATGATGTCGCAAACAAAAAACCAAACAATTATCAACTGACTTCTGCGTTGAATCATGATGCCATCCCTGGCTAATGCCACCTAAAATTACATAGGGTAAATTAAGCTTTGCAGGGCAAAAAAGTCTAGGCCAAGATGTATTGCCTATTTTGACATCATTGGAAGAATATTTGGTGTATGCTAATTTGTCTGGAAATAGTTCATGTAAACTACTATTAATAAATAATAGTTGGCATGAAATGCTTAACTTATTTGACCATGATAATTTGGGAAAGGAATTTTACGATGGCTCATGTTGTAACCCAACCCTGCAATGACTGCAAATACACTGATTGTGTAGCTGTGTGCCCTGTGGAATGCTTCTACATGGATGACAAGATGGTCTACATTGACCCAGCAGATTGCATCGATTGCGAAGCGTGCGTTCCTGAATGCCCTGTTGAGGCAATCTTTTCCGAATCCAGCGTACCTGGCCAATGGAAAAGCTTTATTCAGCTAAATACGGATCGAACCAAGATTCTTAAAACCAGCAAAGGCCATATCACAGAAAAGCAAGATCCGCTTGAAGGCCCTGATTGCAAAAAGAAATAAGTCTTTCGCTACATTTAAAACTTAAAGGTTCATCTGAAGATTCTTGAGTCAGATGAACCTTTTTTCACCTCAAATTGGAACATCCATGAATCTAACTGGAATTTTAATCGTTCAGCTAGGCACACCGGACGAACCAACTGGCCCTGCTTTACGTAGATACTTAAAACAATTCTTATCAGACCCAAGGCTAATCGAGATACCAAAATTAATTTGGTGGCCAATCCTAAACCTATTAATTCTTAATTTACGCCCTAAACAATCAGCCAAAAAATATGCCCGCGTATGGGATGAAAAAACCGGCTCACCATTGATGCATTTCACCCAAATGCAAACCAAATTATTGCAAGAGCATTTCCCTGGTATACCTGTAGAATTCGGGATGCAAATTGGAAATCCTGCATTGCTCGAAACGATCAAAAAAATGGTCGCTCAAGGCATCGAAAAAATTATCGTTTTCCCCATGTATCCTCAATACTCAGCAACAACAACAGCATCCGCAATGGATACCCTAGGCATGGCACTGCAGAAAATCCGCAGAGTACCCGCTATCAGGTTTATTCCCCCGTACTACCAACACCCAGCATATATCAAGGCACTAGCAACCATTATCCGTGAACAGGAAGCCAAACTTAGCTGGAAACCCGATCACCACTTAATCAGCTTTCATGGTATCCCGATTTCATACTGCCAGCGGGGCGATGTTTACGCAACGCATGTAAAACGAACCACATTTGCATTGGTCAAAGAAATGGGTTGGTCCCGAGATTACTGGACACAATCTTTTCAATCTTTGTTCGGAAGAGAAGAATGGCTTAAACCCTACACCGAAGAAACCTTGAAAAAAATGGCCAAAAAGGGCATCAAAAAGATCTTCGTGAGTACTCCAGGCTTCACCTCTGATTGCTTGGAAACCATTGACGAAATCGGTCACGAAGCCAAGGAAGTGTTTATTGAAGCTGGCGGCGAAGAACTATTCCAGTGCCCTTGCCTCAACGATCACCCAGCATGGATTGAAGCAATGAAAACCATAGTAGAAGAAGAAGGCGCCGGCTGGCTTTAAACTAGATAAACCTTAGCGATTATTTCGACACTTAGGGTCTTGCACCTTATACTTATTGTTCCGCAATGCTTTAGTTCACCAACCAAATATTAATACATCTTCCTGATTAGCAACCAACAACCAACCCGATAAGAATAGTGTCAGGGAGAACACCGAAGAGCACCTTGAAAGATTCTCACCCCACTTGTTTGAGTTTCGGCTTTTTGTTCTCTTGATTTGAAGTACGGCAGCGCATGGCAGCACTGCCGTACTTTTTTTATTTCACCTTCAAAACCGCTTTAAATCTACTGGTTAAGTTAGCAACACGAATAAGCTCATCGATAGGGTTTGGATGATCATCAACCCTGAAGTCCAACCATCGGTCGCCTAAAGAATTAGGCCCACCATTTGGTTTTACCACTAAAAGAGCAGCAGATTGTTTCCCGCGCTTATCTCCACCGGCTTTTTCACCCTCTGCCAAGGAAAAAAGAAGCCTAAACCCCAACGAACCTTTAGTTTCTTCAAACCCTTTCGCCATAGAATCCAGCAC
>JAPLNF010000255.1:21407-23276 GCA_026692965.1 Planctomycetota bacterium | reverse complement strand
GATTTGGTTTGTTGACGGGATTGGTCATATTATTCTTTTTTTCGATGGGATTAAGCAAGAGGCCGATATATCTTTTGCCTGTATTGCCACCGCTTGCAATCGCCCTTGGTTGTCAAGTCCGGGCCATTATTTGCTCTAAAAACGAAGGGCTTTTTTGGAAAACATTGTTAACCCCTGTTTCAAATGGTGCATTTAACTTCTTGGGTATCCTTCTTTTGGCAGGATTTGGCGTTTCTTTTGCAGGGATGTTTCGGGGAATTTTTAAGCCAGGCACCGGATTTACACTTGGGTTTATTTTTCTAACGGGCTTATGCATCTGGATTATTCTTAAAGCTGGAAAACCAGAAAGAAAACTTTCCTTCGCAATCACTGCTGGAGCTCTTTTCTTAACGCTTTATGCTGGAATCCGGGAAATTCTTCCAGCTTACAACCATTTATTTTCATTGCGGGGGCATCTTAGAGCTCATCTTAAATCGGAAAAACAATTGCCCTCACTCGTTGTTTGTTACCCGCATTTATGGGATTCTGCTCCGTTTTACCTCCCCGATGCTGAAGTCGTTTCTTTCTCCAGAAATGAAAAATCCTTGTTGATCAAGTTTCTTAATGAAAGGCCAAACACCCTGCTTCTTATAAAATCAGGGAAGGACAGAAAAGAATTAGTGCAAGAGTTACCTGAACACTTGGAATTTTATGCGGGTGTTCAACCAGGGACCGTTACGGTAGGATGGGTAAGGAAAAAGTCGTCCGATGAGCTGATAGGGAAATTGGTACCTTAATTATTACGGTTCATTATTACGGTTCTACATATTGACCGAAACTACCAATCCCTTCTAGACTTGCATAATTGAACAGCGTCCACATTGTTGTATGCTTTCGTTTTTTCTGAGGAGTGGCGCGATGCCCGTGCAGACAAGCTTTCTTGACCGATTAATTGAATTTTTTAGCTCTTTCCCCGAAATGGTTGGCAAATTACTGCTTAGCATATTAGGCGATAGCAACGAACGATATGTCCGATCTCTTGGCTTTGTTCGTTCCAACAAACCCGATAGCGTTCCGAAAATCACGCCGGGCACACTCCTCGCAAAAATCAACGATGTTGAACCTGAAATGCTAGCTCTAAGCGATGATGAGCTAAGGCAAATGGCAACCAAACTTCGCGCTAGGCTTGCTCAAGGCGAAACTTTGTAGAGAATCTGCCCGAAGATCTAAGAATATGAGGCACTTCGATGTGCAGATGCTTGGCGGTATTGTCTTGCATCGGGGTAACATCGCGGAAATGGTTACCGGGGAAGGCAAAACTTTAGTTGCAACTTTGCCTGCAGTATTAAACGCCATTGAAGGCAAAGGCGTTCATGTAATCACCGTTAATGATTACCTTGCTAGGCGCGATTGCGAGTGGATGCTACCCATCTACCGCGGGGTCGGTTTATCTGCAGGGTTCATACAAAGCGACATGGATCCAGTTCAAAGGCGCGAAGCTTACGAATGCGACATCACCTACGGCACCAATAGCGAATTTGGTTTTGATTACCTTCGCGACAATATGAAACCTGCGCGATGGGGCGATAGTAGTTACGATGCCTATGGCCAGCAATGTCAGAAAGGTCTTCATTTTGCAGTTATTGATGAGGTGGACAACATCCTTATTGATGAAGCGCGAACTCCTCTTATTATTTCTGGACAAGCATTTAGCGATCTTCGCAAGTACACCAAAGCAAACGAAGTCGCTGTTCGATTATCCGACCTGCAAAGAAATGCCAATAAAGATTCTGCTGAGGCAGGGTTCTTAAATGGACCGTTTTTCGAAGTCAAAGAAAAAGAACATACTTGTCATCTTACCGATGATGGTATTCGCAAAGCAGAAGAGCT
>JAPLNF010000255.1:16710-21367 GCA_026692965.1 Planctomycetota bacterium | reverse complement strand
AGCAGAAGAGCTTGCTGGTGTTGAAAGCTTTTACACTGCAGGAAATATGGAATGGCCCCATCTCATAGATAACTCCCTAAAGGCCCACCATCTTTACAAAAAAGACAAACAATACGCCGTGATGAACCACCCGGAATCCGGCGAGATGAGCATCGTTATTATCGATGAATTCACTGGCCGTCTTATGGTTGGCAGGCAATGGTCCGATGGTTTGCATCAAGCTGTCGAGGCCAAGCATTATCGTGAAGGTGTTAAAATCAAGGAAGAAACCCAGACCTTGGCAACCATTACCTTGCAGAACTTCTTCAAACTTTACAAAAATGAATTCTGGAAAATCTACAAGCTTGAAGTTATCGCAATACCCACAAACAGGCCTTTAATTCGCATAAATCATGCAGACACCGTATTCCGTAGCGAAAAAGAAAAATGGAAAGCAGTGGTCGAAGAGGTTGTTGAAGTTCATCAAACCGGAAGGCCAATCCTTATTGGTACCACCGATGTTGACAAATCTATTAAACTTAGCGAGCTCTTGAAACGAAAAGGCATCAAGCACGAACTTCTTAACGCACTTCCCGAACACGCTGCACGCGAATCGGAAATCGTTTCTCAAGCAGGAAGAATCGGCGCACTAACGATTGCGACAAACATGGCTGGCCGCGGTACCGACATTATTCTCGGGGGAAATCCTGAAGCTATGGGTTGGGCCGTTCTTAAAACTAAATATGCATCCCGATTAGATGTCCCTGAAGACGAGTGGAAAATCATCATCACGGACATCGAAGCCAAAGAAAAGACTAAAGAAGAAGGACGCAAGGTTAAAGATTTGGGCGGCTTGCATATCGTTGGAACTGAACGACATGATTCACGCAGAATTGATAACCAATTGCGTGGCCGATCAGGCAGGCAAGGTGACCCAGGTTCCAGCCGTTTTTATCTTTCGCTTCAAGATGATCTCATGCGTATTTTCATGGGCGAATGGGTTGCAAATGTTTTAACAAGATTAGGTATGGAAGAAGGCCAGGCTATTGAAAGCCCGATGGTCAGCAGGCAAATACAAAAAGCTCAGAAAAAGGTTGAAGAAAGACATTTCGAAAGCAGAAAGCATCTCCTCGAATACGATGAGGTCATGGACACCCAGAGGCGCAGAGTTTACGGCTATCGCCAAGAAATCTTAAACGACACCAATTGTAAGATTCGCATCGTCGGGATGATTGCGCATCAAATTAAAATGGCAATCGATCGTTTCCTAGATCGCAAATATGGTGCAGATAGTTTCGCACAATATGCATCTGACAAACTGGGCGTGGAATTCAAAGGCTCGGACTTTGACCGTTCCACTTTTGAAGAAGCAGAACTTTACGCCAAGAATAAGGCGCACTCGGTTACCCTCACCCAGCTTCAAGATTTCATCGAAGAAAATCTTGGGTCGGATGATGAAAGAGAATGGAACTGGCAAGCTCTTACCAATCAAGTTAACAAGCGCTGGGAACTTGAAAACGCTGAGAAAACCCTTAAATCTGTCGGCAAAAGCGATCTCGTCGAATATCTTGCCAAGCAAACAGAAGACTCTGTTGAAAAAATAAGCCTTGAAGAAGGTTCGATTTTACTGCAATCCAAATGGGGCCTTTCATCTTTGTTAAACTGGATGAAATTAAAGTTCCAGATCGAAGTTCCTGAAAGCAGCCTTACGAATCAAACCCCCACCGAAGTTGAAAAAATACTTGTTGGGAAATACATTCCCTGTTGCTGCAGGCATGGCTAAATTCATGAATGATGGCCCAAGTTCTCAGGCTGTTCCCGGAAGCCAAAAATATAATCGAGAAGGCTTATACAAATGGGCCCAATCTAGATTCCACCAGTTTGCTAACGAACTCTCAGAAGAAAGTTTCCGCACTCTTTCTCGTGCTGAAATCCAACAGATTCTTGTTCAGGTCAGCTTCAAAGCAATGCCCGAAATTGGTCAGGCCGATATCGACCTGAAACTCGCAGAAGCATTTCATGGCACACAGGTTTCTGAAGAGGGCGATGCCAAAGATCTTTGTGATTACATGCGCACACAACTCCAAATTGAAATTCCTGTAGAAAAGCTGACGGGCGTTTCGCAAGATGCTGCTAGGCAGATCATGTGGAACATCTTTGATGATCACTATCGCCCTGAAATGCGCATCATGGAACGGGGTTTGGTTCTTGCCCAGCTTGATAGTACTTGGAAAAATCATCTTTATGTGATGGATCATTTACGATCCACCGTAGGGTTACGAGGTTATGCCCAAGAAGACCCAAAGACTGTTTACAAACGCGAAGGTATGAAAGAATTTGAAGCTATGTGGGAAGGCGTGGAGGAAAGAGTCAGCGAAATTGTTTTCCGCATGGAAGATGCTGACGAAGTTCAAGATACCGTTTGGGTTATTGGTTCTGCAACTCATGAATCTGCACCCAGACTGCAAGCTCCCGAAGCTCAATCAAGCGGCGCACCTGAAGAAATCAAACAAGAAAAAAAGGTTGAAACTATCAGAAACTTTGGCGAACGAATCGGTAGAAATGATCCCTGCTCTTGTGGTAGTGGCAAGAAGTTTAAAAACTGTTGTATGCGCACCAATGCGGTTTAGAACTGCGTCTCGTTTAAAAGGAATTTAGGGAAGGAATCCCATGAGCCTCTTTTTAAATTCCTTTTATTTCCTGGCACTTATTCTCGCCTCGCCCTGGCTTGCATGGCGCTTCTGCTGGAAGGGTCGTTCCTTCCATAATTTTCGCACTCGGTTTACAGGTAATGTTCAAAGCCTTAGCGCTTCAGCAAATCAAAAAACCGTTTGGTTTCATGGAGTGAGTGTTGGAGAGATCCACCTCCTACGCCAGGTGGTTTCTACCATTCAAACTTCCAAGCCTAATTGGTTTGTCGTGGTTTCTTCATCCACAGATAACGGGCTTTTGGAAGCACAGAAATGCTTTAAAGACATTCCAGTAATTCTTTTCCCTTTAGATTTCTCGTGGGCTATCAACAAAGCGCTTTCCAATATCAAACCTGATCTTATTGTTTTGGCAGAGAGCGAAATTTGGCCCAACTTCCTTCATTGTTGTAAAGCTAAAGATATTCCTGTTGCAGTAATTAACGGCAGAATGAGCCCGCGAACTCAGGCTCGCTATCTAAGCTTCCCCTGGCTTGCCAAAGCTTTCTTTTCAAAAATCAGCGCATTTGCCCTTCAAAACATTGAAACCGAAAAGTTCCTGCATCGCATCGGGGTTTCTCCCACTTCTACCAGAGTTACCGGGTCTATAAAATTCGATGGGGTTACTTTTTCTCGCAACGAACCTAACATCGAAAAATTTAAATCAATGTTTGGTATCAAAACTAATGAACTTGTCTGGGTTGCTGGCAGCACTCAAGCACCTGAAGAGCAATATCTGCTTAACGCTTACATCGTATTAAAAAAAGAATTCCCCCTACTGAGGCTGATTCTTGTTCCTAGGCAGCCCGACCTTTTCAACCAGGTGAGAAAGCAAATCGAACTTACTGGATTACCTTTTAAAAACAGATCTGATCTTAATACCGCAGTAGCGCCTGACGATTCCATTATTCTTGTAGACACTTTGGGTGAACTTCGGTTTGTCTGGGGCTTGTCAGATATTGCTTTTGTTGGCGGCAGCATGGACGGGAAAAGAGGCGGGCAGAATATGATAGAGCCTGCAGCCTACGGCAGCGCTGTTTTCTTCGGAGATAAAATTTGGAATTTCAAGCAAGTTGCCCAGCAACTTATTCAAGCAGGTGGGGCATCCATGATTTCTTCCCCTACTGTTCTTGAATCCACCGCTAGAACTTTGCTTGCCAATGAATCTTTAAGAATACAAATGGGCCGTAATGCCAAAGATTTTGTTATCTCTCAACAAGGCGCTACTGCTAAAACTATTATTATGCTTGAAGACTTCCTTTGCCAAGATTCAAACAATCTTGCAGCATAATCACTGTGATCAGGGTTATTCTTTGTGGACCATAATTCGAATCTAGCTTGGATTAATGGCAACTTTATCCCCCAATCTGAAGCGGCACTTACGCTTCATGATGCTGGGTTTGTCATGGGCGCAACCGTCACGGATATGAGCCGTTCTTTTGCGCACAAACCTTTTATGCTCAAGGAACACATCCAACGGTTCATGGCTCATTGCGAAGCTTGTTTTATCAGCATTAAAAAAAGTGAAGTCGAATTTCTAAAAACAGCTGAAGAATTGATTGAAAGAAACTGCCAGCTTCTAAAACCAAGTGAAGATCTGGCCTTGGTACTTTTCGCAACACCCGGCCCTATTGGGTTTTATCTTGGTGAACCAGGCGGCGCAGGAGACAGTTCGCCTACTTTGGGGATGCACACTTTCAAACTCCCCTTTCATCGATACCGCCCCTGGGTTGAACATGGTGTTGAATTACTAACTAGTTCAATTTTGCAGCCTTCACCTTTATCCATTAATCCTTCCATCAAACAGCGCAGTAGGATGCATTGGTGGATTGCTGAAAGAGAAGTTAAAAAACGATCCGCAACAGCTATGGCTTTATTGATTGATGAAAATGGCTTTCTAACAGAAACTGCATCATCTAATTTAATAATTATTCAAGATGCTTCTAAAAGTGGTTCAAATCTCAAGATTTTAACCCCGAAGCCTGAAAAAG
>JAPLNF010000255.1:9626-16574 GCA_026692965.1 Planctomycetota bacterium | reverse complement strand
GATGGTATCGGCCTGCGCATAGTTAAATCATTTGCCAGGGATTGTGGATTTTCTTGGATTGAAGCCGATATTTTGCCCACAGATATTAAGCCTGCAGATGCTGCTCTGATTACCAGTAATTCGTTTTGTTTTGCACCCGTTAAAAGCCTTAATGGAATCCAGCTTAGTCGATTCAACTGGTTCAATGAAAAACTACTTGGCTACTGGCAAAAACAAGTTAAATTGAATTTCCACGAACAGATTCTAAAAAACTTGTAGACATTGCTAATCCTTGCACTTACTTTAACTGAGTATTTTAGAATTGTTGAAATTAAATGAGTTAGGTTTAAATCTCAGTTCGTTGCTGAGATACTCTTTTTTTAAAATACTTGTTTCCTTAGGGACAAGTTATTGCCATGATGTGGCACAAGTATCATTTGTTTAAAACTGACTTTGAGAGAAAAGTAAGGAAATAATGATGATGAAGATTTTTTCAGGGAAGACAAAACCATTTGCTCCTAGAGGGCTTTGGATGATGGTTGGGTTTCTTGCTTTGGGCCTAATGGGTTCCAGTGGTGTTGGCACCGGCGGAACAGGTGAAGGTGGCGATAACTGGCACCCCTTCAGCCTTTTCAGTAGTGATTCAAACTTCACTACATTCGAAAAGATCGCACTTGTAATTAACTTGTGTGTTGCTTTGTCTGGCCTCTTTTACGCTAAAATTCTTGCAAACTATGTTAATAGCCAACCTAATGGCACCCCTGTAATGCAGGAAATTGCCAAGGCTGTTCGCGAAGGCGCCAACGCTTATCTTTCCAGACAATTTAAAGTTATTATTTGGCTCATTTTAATTCTTGCTGCTGTTCTTACGGTTACCAAATGGCCTTGGCACGAACCCGATAACAATACCGAAAAGCAAATTGCAATCGGCCGTGGTATCGCCTTCCTTATGGGTTCTATTTTTAGTGCGATGGTTGGTTATTTCGGTATGAGCATGGCAACCATTGGAAATCTTAAAGTTGCAACTGCAGCACGATCTAGGGGTAACGGCTTTGGAATGGCGCTGCAAATTGGTTATCGTTCCGGAACTGTAACAGGCATGTTAACCGATGGCCTTGGCCTTCTTGGTGGCACGCTTATTTTCCTTTACTATGGTGAAAAAGCCTTCGAAGTTCTTCTTGGCTTCGGATTCGGTGGCACCTTGCTTGCATTGTTCATGCGTGTTGGTGGTGGTATTTACACCAAGGCTGCTGATGTTGGTGCAGATCTTGTTGGTAAAATCGAAGCAGGTATCCCTGAAGATGATCCAAGAAATGCTGCGACCATCGCTGATAATGTTGGTGATAATGTTGGCGATTGCGCGGGTATGGCTGCAGATATTTTTGAAAGTTATGAAGTTACCATTGTTGCAGCTCTTATTTTAGGTCTTGCTAGCTTTGGCCATATGGGGGTTATCTTCCCACTTTTGGTTCACGCAATTGGTGTTATTGGAAGTATCATTTCAACCTCGCAAGTCAAAGCCGAAAAATCTGAAGGTGTTAAGGCAGCCATGGCTGCTGTTACCAACGGTTTTTGGTTGGGTGCTTTCATCAGTGTTGTGGCAATCTGTGGCTTGGGTGCATTGTATCTTCGCCCTACTCCAGAATATCTGATCGGTGAATCAATAAAACGAGGCCTTTATACTGAAGCAAGCTTTGTTCAAAGCCTGACTAAGGCTAACCCCGGTTCAACTCTTTCACCCCTAGTTATAAAATCCAGGGATGAACTAAAAAAACTTGATCAAGTGGCCCGTGATAAATATTCTGCAGATCGTGAAAAATATGTTGCTGATTTGACTTCTATCTGGAAGAAATCGACTCCAGAAAACCAAGCGAAAATTGCTTCTGAAGATATGGTCAAGATTGCTCAAACATACATGCCTCTTTATGTCGGTTTTGATTATCGACCTATCTTGACATGCTTGATTGGTATCGCCTTGGCTCTTGCCCTTCATTGGTGTACCGATTACTGGACCAGCACCGAACACGATCCCGTCAAGCAATTGGCGAAATCTTGCCGTACTGGGCATGCAACCAACATCATTTCCGGACTTGCACTTGGTTATGAAAGTGCGGTTTGGTCTGTGTTGATTATTTCGGTCGCCCTTCTCGGGTCTGTTTTGGTCTACAGCGGCACCAACCCCATCTTTATCGCTTATGGCGTTGCCATGTGTGGTATCGGTATGCTTACCCTTACGGGCAACATCATCAGTATGGATGTTTTTGGGCCTATTGCTGATAACGCCAATGGTATTGGTGAAATGGGTTACAATCGTGACCAGAACAATCAACCTTTACCTCCTGAAGATCCAAACTACATGAGTGATGAAGATTATAAGAGCGCTCGTCAAATCCTTGCAGATCTTGATGCTGTGGGTAATACCACCAAGGCAATTACCAAGGGTATTGCTATTGGTTCTGCCGTTCTTGCTGCAGTGTCGTTGTTTGCCAGCTTTATCGCTGTCGTAGCAACAGGAAAAGGCGAAGACGCTATCACCACGCTGAGTGCTGCTGAATTTGCTGAAGGGGCTGCAAAGCTCAATCTTGCTGATTCTTATGTATTCATCGGTATGCTTTTGGGTGGTGCGGTTCCTTTCCTTTTCAGCAGTATGACTATCCGAGCAGTTGGTCGCGCTGCATTCTTGATCGTTCAAGAATGTCGTGCTCAATTCCGAGATAAAGAAATCTGGGCTGGAACAAAAAGGCCAAACTACGGCAGGGTGGTCGATATTTGTACCAGCACTGCTCAGAAAGAACTCGTTGGACCTGGTTTATTGGCAATCTTTGCTCCTGTTGTTGTTGGTTTTGCCATGGGGCCTTACGCCCTTGGCGGTTTCCTTGCGGGTATGATTCTCATTGGCCAGATGCTTGCTGTTTTCATGGCTAACGCAGGTGGTGCTTGGGATAACGCAAAGAAAACTATCGAAGACCAACCTAAAACTTCAACCACTGGCAAGGGTTCTGAAGCTCATAAGGCTTCAGTTACAGGTGATACGGTTGGCGATCCTCTTAAAGATACCGCTGGCCCTGCAATTAATCCTCTGATCAAAGTTATGAACATGGTTAGTCTTTTGATTCTTCCTCTTGTTATGAATTACAATCTTAAAGATGGTAATATTGTGAGCCAACGCTACACCATTGGCCTAGCTATTCTCGGCGTTGGCTTAATTGCTGTCGCTTGGGCATGGTGGCAATCCAACAAGGAAAGCGATGAAATGAAAGCTATTGATGAAGAACTTTCCAGAGTAGTCGCTGGAGAATAACTTTCTCTGCAGGTATATTTAAGTTAACTTCAGGCAGGGCACTTTATTCGCCCTGCCTTTTTTATTTTTATCAAGGTGTGAATCGATGCTTTTAACATCCCTGTTTGGAAATGTTTTCTACTCAGAAGCTGGGGATCATGTTGTATGGCACGCTATGCCTATTCTTCTTTTTGCACTTTGTTGCCTAGCTATTGCATACCGCTATTACAGCGCATTTCTAGCTGCGAAAGTAGCTTGCCTGGATGATTCAAAAGTTACACCTGCTCATTTATTTAACGATGGGCAAAATTATCACCCCACTAATAGGTGGGTATTATTTGGCCATCATTTTGCAGCTATTAGTGGGGCGGGTCCACTCATCGGGCCGGTCTTGGCAATCCAATATGGCTACATGCCTGGCTTACTTTGGCTGGTTATCGGAGTATGTTTAGCAGGTGCAGTTCAAGACATGTTGGTTTTAGCAGCCTCGGTTCGCAGAGGTGGAAAATCCCTTGCTGAAATTGCCAAGTTGGAACTTGGGCCTTTAGCGGGTGTTTTATCCTCTGCTGCAATTCTGTTTATTGTGATCATAGCTCTTGCTGGTTTGGGATTTGTAGTTGTAAAAGCCCTAGGGGGCGAAACTATTCCTTTTCCAAAGGGTACGAGGATAGATATCCCTGCAGGCGAAAAAATAGTTCTAAACTCATCACGATCCAACGATAAAGAAACCATTTACAACTTCCCCCCGGGCTGCACTCTTTATTTCACAAAAACCTCCACCCCTGCAAAACGAGATGCTGAATTTCAAATCGTTCTTCCTACCACTGGCAAACTTCCCGCACATGCCTTGGAACTTGAAGGCAAACCGATAATTCTTCCCAACGGCGGAGCACAGTTTGTTCATGGCAGTTCTTGGGGCGTATTCACGATTGCTTGTACGATTCCAATCGCATTTTTTGTCGGATTTTACATGTATAAACTACGCAAAGGGAAAGTCGTTGAAGCATCGCTTATTGGCGCAGTAGGCGTTTTAATTGCTACCGTTGCGGGCAACTGGATTCCGGGATCTGCTTTGGAACCTTATTTTTCACTTACAAAAAACCAAGCTGTTATTGCACTTTGTTCTTACGGGTTTATAGCCTCCGTACTTCCGGTTTGGATGCTGCTTTGCCCTAGAGATTACATCTCAAGTTTTCTGAAAGTTGGAACCATAGCATTACTTATTCTCGGGGTTATTGTTGCTAACCCTGCTCTCGTTCACAGACCCTTTGAGCCCGTATTCGCCCAAGGCGGACCAACCTTTGCTGGTGGCCTTTTTCCATTCGTTTTTATTTGCATTATGTGTGGTGCGATTTCCGGATTCCATGCACTCGTTGCTTCAGGCACCACTCCAAAAATGATTGGCAAAGAATCTGATGTTCGCATGATTGGCTATGGCAGCATGCTTATGGAAGGATTGGTTGGCCTTGTTGCTCTTATTTCAGCTGCTTCTCTCGACCCAAAAATCTATTACGACATTAACATCGGGCTCGAGCAAGTTGACAAATGGCAACCTCAAGTCGATAAGCTTCATCAGGAACTAGGGAACGCGGGAAACCTCGAACATCTAGACCTTTCTACCATCGAGCGCCAAGTAGGCGGCGAATCGCTTCGAGGCAGAACTGGGGGTGCGGTTACCCTCGCTGTTGGCATGTCACTCATTCTTTCAAAACCCATGAACCAGTTAGGCATTCCTTTCGACCATCTCATGAAGTACTGGTTCCATTTTGCAATCATGTTTGAAGCTTTATTTATTCTAACCACCATTGATACTGGCACACGCATTGCCAGATTTTTACTTCAGGAAATGTTTGGGTACATCCATCCCAAGTTAGGGCAAACAGACTGGCTTCCTGGATCGATTTTATCCACATTTATCATCACGATCAGTTGGGGAATGCTGGTTGCAACAGGATCCATCGGCACTATCTGGCCCATGTTCGGCATCGCTAACCAACTCCTTGCAGTGCTGGCACTGGCCCTAGTTACAACCGTCATGGTGAATTCAGGCAGAGGTGCTTATATTCCTTTTACTTTGATACCGATGCTTTTTGTTTCCGCAACCACTCTTACCGCTGGCGCAACCATGATGAGCGCATGGTTTCAAACACTTTCGAAAGAAGGGCAATTTGTTGATTTGTTTCCCGTAGCATTACGTTTTGGCATGACTTTATTTGTAATGACTTCAGTAATATTCTTAGTTATTTGGGCTGCTTGCAGGTGGATTACCATTCTTACTGGCTTAGGGAAAATCCACTCTGATTCCGATTCTCTGAAACCTTAAGTTTATTTTGACTTGCGAAAAGGAGATAAGTCTTGGCGCTTGATAATAGCGCCTGCCATCCCATCTGGCCTTGGCCCCATGGTGTAAACACCCAGTTTGCCTGTTGTTATTTCAGCAACATAAAGTGCAGATTGTTCTTTTCCAACAATTCCGGTGGTCATTACAAAATGAACATTTTGTCTGGGAGGCAGATTAAATTCTTCTGCCAAATCCAATTCTGCCCAACCTACAATCTTTCCTGAAAACCGATCGATCACGCTTCCTTGCAGTTTCCCTGACTTATAATCCAGCAACCATACACCATCAGTTGGGGCATTCGTGCTTACCAACACCGGGCCCGTTGCCATGACAAAATCTTCGTGCCTATCATTGCCCGCCACCGCTGTCGGTATATTTTTCATACCAATAGCAAATGCAAAACCAATCATAATGCCAAACATCACCCAAACTATTTTCGATAACTCTTTCATATTGCCCTCGATCGCTAAATGCCTTTATAAGCAAACTAATTATGCTAAGGTTACATGAGATGAGCGAAAAACCACAATCTCAGATTACACCAACGCATGTTTAAAATGTTAAATTAAGGTGTTTACTATGAATGCAAATTGCCTAAGCTGTTTTATCATCGTTTGCGCCTTGTTTTCTTCGGGTTGCTTACCTGAAACCAAAGCCCTATTGCCTGCAAAAGCCCCTTCTCAAGATGGATATCTTTTCTGCATGTGGAATGTCGAAAACTTCTTTGATAACAAGGATGACCATCGAAAAACAGAGCCCGACAAAGAATACGATTCTTGGTTTGGTAACAACCCTAAAGATTTCAAACTTAAACTTGACCATATCGTGGAAGTTCTGCTCCGCATGAATAATGGTGCAGGCCCTGATATTCTCGCCCTTGCAGAAGTCGAAGAAGCATCCGAAGTTCCAAATTTGTTGATGGCTTCCCTAAATGCAAAACTTCCTCCGGATAATCAATATCGCGATATTGCATTTAAAAACCCTCATGGGGGCAGATGCATTGCCACCTGCGTCATCAGCAAGCTTCCAATCCAATCCAACAGAGTAACATTACTTGGAAAAAGAATTCGAATCTTAGAGGTGCCTATTAAGGTCAATGGCAAAGAATTGATAGTTCTCGCAACCCATTGGACTTCTAAACTTACAGATAAAGATGGCACAGGAAGGTCGAAATATGCAGACCAAATTCATGGTGCCTATATCGCAATGGCGCGAAGCAATCCTGACATCGATTTCTTAGTATGCGGAGATTTTAACTCGACTCCCGATGAAGATTGTGTCAAGAAACATTTGAAGACAACAGATTCTGTACAAGAGACATTGGTTAAAAAACGAGAAATTGAGGGCT
>JAPLNF010000255.1:2067-9478 GCA_026692965.1 Planctomycetota bacterium | reverse complement strand
ATGGAAAATCTGAATTATTTGATCAAATCGTTGTCTCGCCTGGCTTACTTGATGAAAAAGGATGGAGTTGCGATCCTTCAAGTGCAAAAGTTTTTAGCGAATCACCACCAGCAGATGGAAAAGGCCACCCAGTTAGATTTGGTTCAGAAAAAGATCACAAGCATGTGCGTGGCTACAGCGATCATCTGCCGGTAACCATTCGCTTAAAAGTCGAAGGTGCTAATTAAGGATGCAAGCGCTATTTTTTTTGAACACCCTTGGCATCTAAAGGGTTATTACTTCCAAGCTTGAACTCTAAAAGCTCAAGTTCATAATGTTTCTTTCCCGCTTTTTCGATCGTAACTTTAACAACACCAACTTTTTGAGCATAGTAATTCTTTAATTGATATTCGGTTCCTTTTTCGTCCTTACTTACCGTTGTGGTAACAAAGCACTTGAATTTGCCAAAAGGTACAGTTACTTCTTCTTCCGAAACCTTAACTTCGGTACTTATCTTACCCATATCAAGAGCTAGGTTGATGACCCATTTATCGCCAGCTTTAGGCTTTTCTTTTAAGAGCAAAGCCCCCTGCTCAAACCTTTTGCCATCCAGTGCAAATCTAAAAACGCCTTCGTTGGTAACACCAATATGTTCAGAGGATAGCAGTGTTTTACCTTCAGAAACTTCAAGTAAAACAGATGGATAATAGCCAAGCTTTTCTTCTCGAACCGCTTTTTTAACAATGGTTTTATTGCTCGAATCTTTGTACTTCCAGAGTGAACCGTCCTCTAAAGGATAAAAATCGTTACCAAAGCTAACTTGCGTAAAAGTAAGCAATAACAGAGAAAAAACCGCACTGTTTCTCAAAAGAAATGCCATTCTAATCCTCACAACCTATTTACCTAAAGTTATTCCAATTAAGGGTTTCCGCCAATTCCTTTACCTAGTATTATAAAAACTAGCAGGTTAAAAAAAATTAACCTCATTATCCTTGTTGATACAGGAATTTTGCTGATATACTTATTCAATAGATAGTAGCCTTCCTCGATTTGAAATCAAAGGAATTTAAGGCATTTATAATTAGGAGTTTTCACATGAGCCCCTTGTTCGGTTTTATTGGTCTGGGAATGCCTGAAATGATTGTTCTTGCAGTTATCGGGGTGCTTATTTTCGGGCGTAAACTTCCTGAAGTTGGCCGTTACCTTGGCAAAGGTATCGTCGAATTCAAAAAAGGAATCAAGGGAATTGAAGATGATGTTGATATAGGTTCTTCGTCCTCTTCTTCTAGCCAACAGGTCGAACAACCCAAAGCGCCACAAAAAATGACTTCTTCTGCTCCCAAATTTGAAGACATTAGCAGCCCTTCCGAATCCAGCCCAAAGATATAGTTCAATCTTAACTTTAATAAAACAAGACCACGCCCAAGTATTCTTAGGCGTGGTCTTTAAATTTTAGCTACTAACAAACTCTACCCACTTTTCAATCTTCAATTAACACTAATATCAGCACACTTCGAAGGGAAACATCGGTTTCCTTCGCATTTTATAGGGCAAGCGATTTAAACTTGCACTAGTTACACCCGGCGTATCAACTCGCACAATACTTTTGCAAACCGCTTTATATGCCGCCAGAGGGGCATGCACCCCTTTTACCACCAATACCCTGTATTGCTTTGGATCAATGCCAAATGAAAGCAATTGATTCAAACTAAATGGCACCATCCTTCTCGAGGTAATCATCAGAGTATTTCCTTCTTCTGTATGAAGGATGGCAGTCTTTCCCTGATCAAATTCGGTAAATCCGCCATGCGTTGGACTACTTTCCGAGAATTTTCCTTCACCCAAAAAGGAAACTTTGGCATTTAAAAGCAGAGGCAGTCCATGGAAACGATCATGTTTTGCTCCAATGGTAAATGATGCGGAATTTCCAATCCCAATTGATGTAGCTTGAACAACTATTTCCGGATCAGCAATAACCGTAAAAAACGGGAAAGCTTTTTGCGCAATCAACTCGTGCACAAGAATAGTGCTGTCCCCCGGAGAACCCCCGCCAACATTGTCGCCCATATCCAATGCACAAATAGGCCCGAGAAGATATTTCATCTGCGTTACCGAATCAGCAACGGAAGGCAAAATCGGATCAAACTGTTTTTTCAGGCTTAACCAATGCTGGGCAAGTTCATCTGTATATTTCTTGGCCAATGCAAAATCATTATTGGTCATAACGCAAATTGCAGCGCCCATTTGCGGAACATCAGCGTAAGGGAAACCAACAAAAACTGAAACGGCCAAAACCTTTGGTTTGTTTCGGATACTTTCAACGATGCTTATAAACCCTTTAAACGGATCTTCACTAGAATTTTGACAAAAGATATTAACCGCAAAAGGCAAATAAGCGGTCGCCTTGGTCGGATCCATGTGTGGATTGGTTCGATAACTCAAAATTGCATTTACCGAATCAGATTGCTTTTGGGAAAGATTACCATGCGGATCCGCAGTTGCAACAATGGGCTTATCTCCCATTGCACTTCTTAATTTTCGAAGCCAAAAACCATCCGCGTCGGGTTCATTTTCAGCAACCGTTGCACCATGGGGAGCAGCCAGAATGCCATCTAAATGTCCCGCACCTTTAAGCACTTTATCCATTCTGCCCATCAAATAATTCCAGCAATCAGATTCAATAACGCCATAAGGTAGGGCCCTGGCAGCCAGCAAGGGAACCGCTTCGATGCCTTGTTTCTGAAGGCCCTTGAAAAAACCCCCTATTTCATGATGCGAATTTTGAAACTTCTGGCATATACTGTCACCCTCTGAAAGAATATCATTTTGAAAATCCCTGAGGGTTGTTTTGCCTTGTATAAAAGTATTCGATTCTTGAAGTATGCTGATGATACCTACACGCATGTTAAGCAAGCCTCAACGAGTAAATTTCTAATGTCAGTGATTGCAGTCTGAATTGAAAAACCTTCAAGCGCAAGGAGAATTTATCCATCATGAAAACTAGCCACAGCTTCGAACTTCTTAGAGAAAAACTTTACAGCGCCGTAGTCAGCGATGTATTGGATGGGTTGGACTCCACCAATCATGTAATCAAATGCCAATTGCCCCAAGTTACAGGGCGAACCGATAAAGTTCTTATTGGAAGATGCAAGACAACGCTTTGGGCAGATATGGCTCATATCGACCCAAACCCCTATGAATTAGAGCTTAAAGCGGTGGATTCTTGCAAACCCGACGAAGTATTGATTGCCGCTGCCAATGGATCTTTCAGATCTGCACTTTGGGGTGAGTTACTATCAACCGCATGTATAAGAACCGGATGTATCGGTGCGATTGTGGATGGTTTGGTGCGGGATCAATTAAAAATGAATGCGATGAATTTTCCTGTATTCGCCAAGGGGGCCAGACCACTAGATAGCAAAAACAGGCAAAAAGTCATTGAAATCGATGTAAAAGTGGAGATTGGAAACTGCCTGATTTCCCCTGGCGATATCGTTGTAGCAGACATTGACGGTATAGTTATTATCCCACAGGAATTAGAATCGGAAGCGATTTCTTTGGCACTGGAAAAAGTTGCTGCAGAAAACACGGTGCGAGATGCAATTAAAAACGGGCTCAGTGCGACCGCAGCCTTTAAAAAATATGGTGTGCTTTAATTATTTGAAAGAGGAGCCGTGCTCATGAAAGAAACAGCAACTTTTAATGACCTTACCAACAAGTTGCTACTGAAAGTTTCTTGGCGACTGATCCCACTACTTTTTTGCAGTTATATTTGTGCTTACCTAGATCGCATCAACATAGGCTTTGCATCTAAAAATTTGAAAGAAGAATTACACTTTAGTGACTCGGTGTACGGCTTGGGAGCAGGCATATTTTTTCTAGGTTACGCTCTCTTTGAAATCCCCAGTAATGTAATCATGGAAAAAGTGGGTGCAAGGCGCTGGATAGCTCGAATCATGATTTCTTGGGGGATTATTTCAGGCGCAATGGCATTCGTCAATTCCCCTACCACCTTCTACATTCTGCGATTTTTACTTGGCATTGCTGAAGCTGGATTTTTCCCTGGAATCATACTCTATCTGACCTACTGGTTCCCGCCCAGTCAGCGGGGAAAATCCATCTCCAGATTCATGACTGCTATCCCACTCTCCGGCTTAATCGGGGCCCCTCTTTCAGGCATGTTGCTTAACATGGATGGCATTGCAACTTTACACGGTTGGCAATGGCTATTTCTCCTTGAAGCATTACCCTCACTTTTAATGGGCGTTTATATTTTTTGTTATCTTCCAGATAAGCCCGCAGATGCAAAGTGGCTAAATGTAGAAGAAAAAGCCGTTATATCACTAAACTCCACACCTCTGCAATCAAGCCCAATCCATACCTAGCATTTTTTTCCCTGCCTGTATGGTACATGTGCTTGATTTACTTTTTCCAAGTTACAGGTTTGTATGGAATCGGTTTATGGCTTCCTGATTTACTTCGAAGCGCCTCTCATCTTGGAAATATTCAGACAGGATTTTTGACTGCGATTCCATTTCTGGCTGGCGCAATCAGCATGGCAATTTGGGGATGGAATTCAGATCGATTAAAAGAAAGAAAATGGCACCTATTATTAGGAAATTTATTGGGATCGGTAGGGTTTGTAATAGCGGGCCTTAAACCTGAAAGCTTGCCCGTGGCTTTATTGGGAATCACCATTGCAAGCATGGGAGTACATTCGACCTTTGGCCCGTTTTGGGCGTTAAAAACAACGTTGCTAGCGCCAGGAATTGCTGCGATAGGGATTGCACTTATTAATTCGATGGGAAATCTAGGCGGGTTTATGGGCCCTTCACTCACTGGCTTTTTAAAAGACCAAACAGGAAGCCTTTCTTGGGGATTAATTCTTTACGCAAGCACATCGTTTCTTGCAGCCTTCATGATTTTTTTCCTCAAACTAAAGCCAATCCAAGTTGATCGTAGATAAATGAATAAAGCCCCGATGAAATAATCCATCGGGGCTTTTATTATTATCAGTCAAGTAACCTAGTCGCGGAAAATGCTATGACATTCGACACAGCTTTCATTCAAAATCTTAGCGGAAAATGCCATGGCATTCTACACAGCTATCATTCAAAATCTTAGCTGCACTTTTTACACCCTTACCATCACTTTTATTGGAAGCTGCTACAAGGTCTTTTGAACCCTTGCGCATCTTTTCAACAAATTCTTTCCACTTCTTAGGATCCTTATCGCCTTTTTTATCTTTTGGGGTATGCGCTTCAGAAAGTTCAGCAAGAATCAGCGAAACTTCACCAATGGTTGCATATGCTTTGCCATTCTTTGCAAGATCAGCTTTATCTGGCTCTTTTTTCAGAAGCCCAGTAAGCTTCGCCTCAATACCATCTGGAGTAATTGCACCTGCGGTTTCCCCTACGCCTAATCCACCCTTAGTACGCAACTTGAATACATGCATCAAGTCATCCAAGGAATATTTCTTTGCAAGTTCGGCAATATCCTTGGCATCAGGATTTTTGCCCACCAGTTTAGAAATGGCAGCATTAACTTCCTTAGCATCTTCAAAATAAAAAGCGGTTTTAGCTTCGGGCGTAACCATAGCAAAAAGCCCTAAAGCAAATAAGGAACCAAAAACACTAATCTTCTTAACAATGTTCATGCAAATCTCCAAAATAAATTTCCCAGTTAAGTCTGAATGCCTCACTAAAACATAACTATTGAAAAGGCTTTGCTTGCGCCTTACATTTCAATAATAATTGTTCCCCTTGATTTATTTAAACGAATAAACAAGGTAGGCATATTAATAATAAAGGCATAAAAATTAGTATCAAGTGTTTTCCTGATTAGTTTCTATAAACTCAAAGAAATTTAAAAGATAAAGCCCGGAAATACTCCCGGGCTTATACCTGTTTACTATTTAAATCAATAAAAACTACTCACCACCAGCGGCCTTCTTTGCCTTGAATTCCTTGACGAACTTTTCAGGATTTTCTGCAAATGCATCCTTGCAGCCAGAACAGCATACATAAAAGGTTTCGCCTTTATAGGAAACAGGCATGGTTCCTAAGCCACCGCTGACCACGCATTCCGTTTTCTTTTCTTTGGCGCCCAAACTCATCCCAGACTTGGTAGCTGCAACCATGTAATCCTTGATAAACAAGGTTTTGCCCTGTTCCTTGTGGGAATAATTGTAAATAAATCGAACGCCTTCAGCAGCGTTGTTCATTTCCAGTTTTTGGGTTTCCTTGGTTTTAGGGTCAATGCGTTCCAAGGTAAGAATATCTTTGTTCAACTTACCATCAAAAACCATTTTGTTATCTTTTAGATCAGAAACCGTGAACTGGTACATCTTTTTTTCGGGAACCCACTTAAGTTCGCCATTTTTAAAGAACTTACCATCTTTGACTTCCAAAGTAAGCCAAGAATCATCGCCTTTAAAACGCCAGCCCCACTGAAATGTTTCTGACCAATTAACCTTGCTAGCCTTTGAATTTGGGATGGGGACGCTATTACCTTTCCATTCGCCGATGAAATCTTGCAGCTTTTGCAAAGCTTCCTTGTTGGCATCGGAGGTTTTATCTGCTGCAAAACAAAAACTCAGACTCAATACTGCGAATAGTGACGAAAAAAGCAATTTCCTTAACATCAACATATCTCCTTGAAAAATTTTATTACTTAATTAACTGCCTTAAACAATCATAAAGCCTTGAGATCAAATATCACAATAAAATATTGTGAAATAAGAATTATCTCAAGGAAATAGGCAATAAATTCCGGGCCTTCAGTTCACAATCTTTCATGTAAGCGATACTTTGAATCGCAATGGTTTCAGGATCTGGCTTGTAATCAAAAACCTCGACAGAAACCCATCCTGTATATTTCTTTTCCAACAAGGCCTGAAAAATTGGGACAAAATCGACACTTCCAAAACCAGGGCCGCGCAAGTTAGAGTCATTCGCATGAAAATGACCTGTTTTCCCAATGTATTTTCTTATCACCTCCGTGGTTGGTTCTGGCTCGGTTGACATCGCCTTCACATCCAAATGCAGACAATAATTTGGATGATTGATCTTTTCTAAAATCTCCAGCCCCTCACTTGCAGTATTTATAAAATCCGCATCTGGTGGCGATAAAGGTTCTAGGCAAAGCATAACACCCGCATTACTTATGCCATCGATGGTTCTTTTTAATGTGTCCACCGCAAATTCGGTTGCTTGTTCTTTGGTAAAGCCTAAGGGAATACGCCTCTGGGCAGGCGACCCTAGCACCAAAATAGTCCCCCCAAGCTCCTGGCAGGCTTTAGCGAGTTCGACTAAATAATTAGCGGTAGCGGTGCGAATTTGTAAATCCGAAGAAGTCAGGCAAAAGCCTTCTGTTTTAGCCAAAAGCCAATGTAGCCCAATAATTTTTACACATTCAGCGTCAGCTTCTTTTT
>JAPLNF010000255.1:0-2038 GCA_026692965.1 Planctomycetota bacterium | reverse complement strand
CTTTTTTAAGCTTTGCACGCATTGCAGTGGAAACATTGGTAATGCGATCGGCCAAGGTGAAAGGTGCCAACTCTAATCCCTGATAGCCTGCTGCTCGCACAAATCCACAAATGCGATCGTGTTGCCAATTCTCAAAAGTTTCATTACAAATTGCATATTTCATTTTAAAAATCCTTGTCTAATTCTTTTTCAAAACAACAACTTCCTGCTGTATGCCATCGGATTGAATAATCGTGAGAGCAACCGAATCGATTGCCTTTGCCATGGCTTTGTAAAATTCCGCAGGGTTAGAAACGGGGGTGTTATCAACTCGGGAAATCAATTTACCAGATTGCAATTTTGCAATGTCGCCTGGCGATCCCTGTATTACATCCTTAATAAGAACAGAATCTGGAACACCTCTACCCCACTGACCAACGCCAAAAGGCCGTTGCGCCAAAAGGCTTGAATAATCGACAGTAATTCCAAAAACAGGAGCCCTTTGATTCGATGCGATAACAGGCAAAGAGGATAAATACTTGGCAAGTTTTACCTGAACTACCCGGGTTTGATTCCCAATAACTCCAACGACCTCCACTTGTGCAATATTTCCAGCAAGAGTGGAACCGATGTGAAGAAATAAATCGTCTGGGTTATCAACCGGCTGCCCATTGATTGCAATAATGGTATCGCCCTGATAAATTCCAGCACGAAAAGCAGGCGACCTTTCGGAAACCTGAGCGACTTTTACATTTCTGACCCCAGCCGCCATTTGCACCCCTAAAAACCCGTATTCAACCTCTTCTCCTTTTATTAAAACCTCAATAATTTTTCGATGATTGATATCTAAAGGAACAGCATAACCTTCAGAAGAATCTGCCCCAGGCCAACCAGCAATCGAGGAAAGAATTCCCACCCAACTGCCATCCATGGTCAATAAAGCACCTCCACTCGCTCCGGGTTTAACCACGGTATTTATCTGTAGCAAAGTGCCATATTGATAAAGCGGGACCTGAGTTCGATCAGCCTCAGAAGATTGGTTATTCCATTTACGCCTAAGGTTAGAAAGCATGCCCCAACCAACGGAGGGGCTGCCATCATAAAATCCGGAGGCATAAGGATTAGAAAGATGAATCAAGAACTGGCCTTTTTTCAGGTTAGAAGCATCCCCAATTTTTAATGGTTTAAGATCTGGGATTTTTTCGATCAAACGAAGAACAGCAAGATCACTCCTGCCATCTAACGCATGAATATCCGCATAGCTACCTTTTCCGCCAGGGAATCGGACATAAATTTTCACCGCATCTTTGACAACATGCGCCATGGTCAAAATTAAACCACTTGGATCAACCACAACGCCAGTGCCAAACGAATCAGGAAAAGTTTCAGGATCAGAAAGATCCAAAGAAGACTTAGATTTATCAAGAGGTTTGCGCAAGCGTTTTTGAGGCTCTTGAGCAGGAACGAACCCGCCCAACTTTCCCGGAATGTTATCCAAGGGAACCGCACCAAGTTCTTTATATAGTGGGCTACGCGAAACAAGAATGCAACCAACGGAAGGCTCTGCGGATGCTACTACTTTCTTAACGGCATTTTCAAGTTGCCCGATAATATTTTCTTCAAAAGCATGAGAATTCGGCACCACTAAAAGCAAAGAAGAGCAAACCAGAAAGAACATCGGTGCAAAATTTTTCAACAATGAAAAGCTCTTGGGAAAGAACGACTGTAGTAAATACCCAACATCGATGATAAAGAAAAACAAAATGGTGTCTAATAAAAAACCTCCGGAGAAAGATATTCCCCCGGAGGATATTGGTAGGCTGGGCAGTTTTGCAAGATTGCAAGTGCAACAAACTACTCTGCTGCCGCTGCCGCCGCTGCTGCAGCCTTTTTCGCTGCCTTGCTCATCACAGGGGCAGGGATTTGCAAAGGAGCAGAGACATCGGTGGCATAACCGCCATCAGCGGTAAGGACCAAGCCTTTCTTTTGTAGCAACTTGCGAGTAATTTCTTCCATAACAGCGGGGTTATCACGAAGATAATTTTTGGCATTTTCACGC
>JAPLNF010000254.1 GCA_026692965.1 Planctomycetota bacterium | reverse complement strand
TCGCTTGCACCTTGAACGCAGGGCCTCGCAGGTGGGCACCGTTCTTGCCCTTGGCGCTACCCAAAAGCAAGTTGCACATTTGTTGCTTCTGGAAGGCCTGCTTGTTGCTGGGTTGGGTGTGCTATTGGGTTTAGGCGTTGCTTGTGTTTATGCTGTCGGGCTGTTGCAATATTTGAAATCCAATTGGCCTGATAACTCGCTTCAACAAATCCTTAAATTACACATTCCATTTAAAACCCTTTGCATGGGATTCGTTCTGGCTTTCATTATGAGTGCGGTAGCTATTTTTCGAACTTCAGGAACCTTGGTGAAAACATCGGTAATGACTTTGATCAAAGGTGGTTATCTTGATTCAACTGTTTTGAATTCCAAACAACCTCTTTCGCTTTTGATTTATGGCACGGTATTTATGATGCTGGGTTTCGGTATGCTTTTTCTTCCCTCGTTTCGGTATGCTTTTTCTTCCCTCGAGCCAGGATCATGAATTAAAAGCCTTGAAGTTTTTTGGTGCTGGCGGGTTAGTGCTTACATCAGGGTTATTTTTCCTTGGCGCATTCTTGCGTTATGTCCATAAAATCATGGTTTTTGGCAATGGGCTTGATGGTTTGACTCGGCTTGCTTTACGAAACATGGCGCGTAATAAAACCCGTTCACTTCTTACCGCAGGTCTGCTTTCTAGCGCTGCCTTCCTCATTATTGCAGTTGAACCATTCAGAAAAGAAGCTGATAGCAACACTGGCGAAAATTCAGGTACTGGCTGCTTTAGTATTGTTGTAGAAACTAATATTCCGGTGCTTTCAGGTCTTGATGGCCCTTCGGGGATCGAAACCATTCTTGATGGTGTGCAAAAAAGTAATCGGGGAAATCCACAACGCGCCCGGCAGCAAGTTGATCGATTCAAAAATGTGCTTAAGGATGTTAAGGTTTTCAGCTTAAGATTCAATCCTGGGGATGATGCAAGTTGTTTGAACCTTTTTGCACCCTCTAAACCCAGAATTTTAGGTGTGCCCAATTCCCTGCAACAACGGGGCGGGTTTTTGTTTTCTGCCACATCTGAGGCTAAGGAAAATCCTTGGAATCTTTTAGATTCTAGCAATACTCTTGTTAATGCTTTTGTTGAAAAAAATACCGTGGAATGGATGATTCATTCTGGGTTAGGTAAAGATTATAAAATTCAGGATGCCTCTGGGAAAGATGAGCTTCTCAAGTTTGCGGGGCTGTTTCAAGGCTCTGTTTTTCAAAGCGAAATCCTCATAGGTGAATCGCAGTTTTTGAAATTCTATCCCCAGCAGCAAGGCTATCAGTATTTTTTAATTGATGCAGATTCTAAAGACCTTTCTGAAATCGAAGAGGCTTTTAAAATCGGATTGTCTGACTACGGAGCCAAAGTTTCAAAAACTAAAGATCTTGTCGAACGATTTGCATCTGTCGAAAATGCTTACTTATCAATGTTTCAGGGACTTGGCACCATTGGCCTACTTATTGGTACTATGGGCGTTGCTGCGGTGTTAGCACGCTCGGTTTGGGAACGAAGAGCAGAACTTGGCTTGCTTTCCGCACTTGGGTTTACCCAAGTCGATGTCGTGCTTGTTATGCTTTTGGAACATGCGTTGCTTTTGTTCCTAGGTTTGGGGATTGGTACCCTTGCTGCGCTTGTCTCTGTGCTTCCGCTTGAACATTCCACAGCAACCCGCTGGGGCGTTCTTGCTTTACTGCAAGGCGGTATGTTTTTCTTTGGGTTGATGGTTTGCGTTGCAAGCCTTTGGTCGATTCGTACAAGTAATTTTGTCGCAGCCATGCGTAAAGACTAAGTTTAGCTTAAAGAGTAAGTTTAGCTTAAAGAGTAAGTTTTAACAGGAGTTGGTTCATGCAGAAAAATTTTGGTTGGTTGTTCTATGTCATACTTGCAGGCCTTGCCTGGGGTACTTATGTTCCCATTGTTTTTTATGGTGGTAGAGAATTAACCACAGAGCGCGGCACCTTGGGGGGCAGGTTGACTTCCATTCTTTGCGTTGGTATGGCTTATTTTGTACTTGCGGTTCTGATTCCATTGGTATTGTTTCTGACCAAGCAGCAAGCTTGGCCACAAATGAAAAAGACTGGTTTGATTTTCTCCGGGCTTGCTGGTGTTATGGGCGCCCTTGGTGCCATTTCCGTAATCTTTGCTTCTAAAGCGGCTGTTGATGCCGCCAATGCCTTGGGCCTTCCAGAAAATACTTATCGCATTTATATTGCCCCCCTAATCTTTGGTCTTGCCCCTGTAATCAACACTTTAGTTAGTCTTTTCTGGCATCCAAAACCTGATCATCCTTGGCATTTTGGTTTAGAGAAAGTGCCTGGCTATAAGTTGTTCCTTGGTATTATTCTCGTCGGCTTGGGGGCCTTTTTAGTTCTTTATTCCAAGGAAGTTTCTGAAATTAAACCCGCTGCTCCAATAGTTGCATCTTCTAGCGAATTAGGTGGCAGGCTCATGTCAATTCTTTGCGTTGGATTGGCTTACTTCTTAATGGCGGTGCTAATTCCTGCAGGGCTTATGGGGGCTGGAATTCCTAGCTTTGCATGGCCTTCCAAATTAAGTGCCCCAGGCTTGGTGTTTTCAAGCCTTGCGGGCGTTGCAGGAGCAGTTGGCGCCATTTGCGTGATTTTTGCCTCTAAGGCTGCCGTGGATGCTGCAAAGAAAAGCGGGTTACCCCCAGCCTCTTTCAGGGTTTACATCGCTCCTTTGATTTTTGGCCTAGCACCTGTGATCAATACCCTCGTCAGCCTACTATGGCATCCTTCGAAAAATGGAGATTTTCTTCATTTTGGCATGGAGCATACCCCAGGGCCATTGCTTTGGATTGGCATTATTTCAGTGGCTTCAGGTGCTTTTTTGGTCCTTCTTTCCAAGGAACAAGCTGAAGTTCAATCTGGCCCTCCTGCTGCAAAGCCCAACTCTGCCCCTGCAAGGTGAACCTTATGAATCAGGATGAATTGATAGCTTCATTCCAGGGTGTGCTTGCACACCTCTGGATGATTCGAACCT
>JAPLNF010000253.1 GCA_026692965.1 Planctomycetota bacterium | reverse complement strand
TGACAATGATTTTTGGTGGGTAGCAGGTCCATGCGATTTTTGTGCCATCATTGCTTGATTCACAAATCTGGCATAACCGTCCTTCGCAAGGAAAGTCATCCACTTTGGATTTTAAGTTGGTATCCCATATTTGAATACGCCCATCGTTACTCCAAGTTACGAAACGATCTTTTCCGCAAGTGCAAAGATTCAGTTGAAAGATGTTTTTTCCACCGGGCTTTTCCCAAAGAATGTTACCTGAGGATACATCAAGTACTTTCCAGGTAAATTCATGCATTATCAGCAACCGGTTGTCGTCTAAAAATTTTAATCTGAGGGTTTTTTCTTCATTCTTAATGGAACCCAACTCTTTGAAAGTTGCTGCATCAATCCATCGAATAACATTATCGCTGTTAACAAATGCAAGTTTTGTACCGTTTGTTGAAAAAGTTGGTTCCTTAGCCCCTGAGATAGATTTAATTTCCTTGGTCGTGTTTATATCCATTATGGAAATGGATTCGCTTTTCTTTAGGCAGATTGCAGCGAGGTTGTTTCCGTTCAAGGAATATCTAAGGGCATAATCGTCAATGGTTGCTACTTTTTGATGTGCCTGTGAACAAAGCTTGTTCCAGTAGTGCCATTCAAAACCGCGCAATTCATCCCCCCCCAATTGAACAGGGGTCAAGCCATTTAGCCTATCGATGACCTTGGAAAATTCGCCATCATTGAATGCATTCTGGATTGATCGCATTTCCGATGCATAATATTGGCGGTCAGCTAGTTTTCGATCGCGCAGGTACCTATTAGCCGCAGTGTCGGAAAGCTCTTTTTGAATTAGATTAGTTTTTGCTTGATGAGTCACTTTTTGTAGCATCACCATGAAAATGATGGTGGAAGCGGTTAAGGAGAAAAAAATGATACTGAGAAGAATGACAAAAAGTGCATGTTTTTGGCACCAGCGCAGGGCAAGCGTGAATTTACCCAAAGGCCTTGCGATCGTTGGTTCGCCTGCGAGAAACTTTTCGAGGTCGATGCTTAAATCGTTCATGGTCAAATAGCGGAGGGAAGGTTTTTTCTCCATGCATTTCATGCAAATCGCTTCGAGGTCGGGATGAATATCCTTCCTGTAAGTCTTAAGTGTAGTCGGGGTTTTTTCCATAACCTCCTTCATTAACTCGCCCATGGTGCTGGCTTGAAAAGGAGCCTTGTTAGCAAGTAATTGATAGAGTATCCCCCCCACACCATAAATATCGCATGCCACCGAAAGCGATTCTCGCCCCATCGTTTGTTCTGGTGCCATGTACATTGGGGTGCCCAGCCCAACCCCCGATCCGGTAACTGTTGTGGTTACAGCAAGGGTAAGCTTTGCGAGCCCGAAGTCTGCGATTTTCGGAGTGATTTTTTCATCAGGGCAAGCATCCCCAAGTATTTCAAGTAGGATATTTCCTGGTTTCAAATCACAATGAAGCACGCCCCTAGAGTGTGCATGAAACATGGCCTGTGTTATTTTCAAAGCCCATTCTGCCGCAACCCTTTCATGAACAAGAGTGGATTTATTCTTAAGCCAGTTGGATAAGGATGCCCCTTCCACAAAGGGTGAAACAAGAATCGCCTGATTGGGCATGTCAATAATATCGAGCAAAGGCAGGATCCCCGGATGATCAAGCCTTGCAGCAGCACGGGCTTCCCGCACTGCAAGCTGCTTGCTTTCAGTGTTATCTTCTGAGGAAATGCGAGGCATTTTGATAGCCACCTCGCGCCTTAGTTTTTCGTCATATCCCTTATAAACAATCCCGTAGCCTCCTTCGCCGATTTTTCCAATCAGCTTGAATCGCCCTATCTGCAATTCTTCTTCGGGCAGGGAATGCAGTAACTTGGGGATTAAACCGAGAAGCGATTGTATTTCCGGATCTTCGCAATCCCAAGAATCCGAAGGGGTGTAATCTTTTCGTATCAATAGTTCGCCAAATTCGATGCAAGTGAAAAGTACGGGCAAACTCAAGGACGATTCAGCGAGCGGATCAAGTGATAAATCGTGCTCTACCTCCTCGTAAATTCTTCTTAAAGCGCCGATATGCTTTAATCTTTTTCCCCAGCGTTTTTCAAATCCGCCCTCTAGTTCGTTGGGTAAAGTAGATGACTGATTGTATCTAGAACGCAAAATCATACGGGCGGGTAGACCAAGTTTTTCAATACCAATCTGAAGCGCCATTGCAATAGCATCTGAATCTTCTGTATCTGCAAGAGTTACTATTAAATGCTTGCCATCATTGCACTTCGGATTTTTAATCCCGTTGTTAATGTTGGAAATCCATAGCAGCAGAGAATCGCCAAAGGATTGCAAAAAAGCCAGATCTTGCTGTTCTTTTTGTGTTAAAGCCGCAGATTGATTTGCTGACACTGCATCGCAATGACTAATTAAAAGCTCTTGAAGAATGCGTGGGAAATGTTCATCATTTTTTTCTGATAAAACATATGCTGCACCCAATAAATTGTCTATCATTCTGTGTAATACAGAATCAAGCCCTAAGGAAAAAGGTGCAACAGGAGGTGAGGAAATAGGGAGCTGCATGTTTGTATGAGATCTTATTCCTTAAAGGCTCTTGGTCTGTTTTGTTTATTGCCATCCATCCCCACTGGAGTTATCCGCGAGGTTTCAGAAGGTGTGAATTTGACATCCTTGGGAACCGGTGGCAGCTCTTTTTTATATTCATCTTGATTTGTACATCCCGAAACAAAAAACGAAAAGACTCCCGCAACGAGAAAGATGCCCATGACACTGATTGAATTCATCTTGTTTTTCATTCAAGTACCTCAGCATCGCCATCTGATTTCCCCGCAGCAGCTTGAAACGCAGCCCACCGGGGTTCGCCCTTGGCTAGGATGATGGCAGTGGTTGTTGGAGTTGCGAAATTCTTGGTGATAGCCCGAACCGAGCCGTCTGCCATCACAAAATTGGCAACCCCGGAATGAGCACTGTTGGGGGAAAAATGCATCTGGGTTGGGGCGCTGTTGAAAGTGTAGTTCATTGGGAAACCGCTGGCACCCATCCAAGACATGGAATAACTTCGCTGCCCATTTGTGTCGTTCCCAATATATTCACCAAAAAGGAGAGTGTTGGAAGTTCCATCTATAATGCTAGTGATTGTAAATTGTTCATTGGGAACAAAAACCCCCTCATGGAAAGCATAATAATTGAGAATTGCTGAAGGAAAAGGAACGGGAAATCTTCCCAAGGTTCCTGCATTAGGCACATAATTGGTCAGCCCTGGGATGCCCCCCGATGCTGCAAACTGGCTCACCTGCGTACCTGTTATGCCGCCGCGCGGATCAATAAAACAAATCACATTATTAGTTGAACTTCCTTCCACAGCATAGGCATCATCCGAAGGGCAGAGGAACATTTTGATTTTCGTGCGTGCAAGAGAGTAGGTGTTGGGTGCATCGAAATTAAGCCAGCTAACACCACCCGAATTAGAATTTAAAGTATAAAGCTCGGGCTTAAACCCTTTAAATAAATTTTCCTGCTCGATGTAAGGGAGAAGTTGTACAAGCACCCCTGCTTGGGTTCCTATTGCGGTGGCTTGCGTTGTAGAGGCGGTACCATGTTTCCCTAGCGGAAGTTTTCGAAAAGTGACCTCAAAATTCAGGGTGGCAAGCGCCAGTTGTTTCATGTTGTTGGCGCAAGTCATGCGGGCCGCAGTCTCCCGCACTTTTTGAATTGCAGGCAACAATAACCCTATCAATATTGCGATGATTGCAATGACGACCAATAATTCTATTAAAGTAAAAGCTCGTCTAGATTTTTGAAGGGTATTTGTGAGCATTACAAATAGCGTTTCTGTTAGGCGTCAGAATTAAATTGATATTCCAGCTTCCAGCCATCTACTTTAAAAGAGGCATATTCCTTATCGCCATACTTAATTAATATCTTATAAAGAAGTTCTTTGCCAGAAGAATCTTTATTGTAGTGTAAACTGTGAATTTAGCAGGGGTCGTCTTCACGATCGGTGGAAACCTCATAACCCAAAAGCTTAGAATCAGCAGGATTAAAGTCCCACTTGGTGTTAACGCCTGCGAAATTGGTTCTTAACACTTCTTAATCGATGGGATGTGCTAAATAGTGAAGTTTTAGAGTGTTTTCCGAGAGGGTATAATAAGGCACGATTCTGCCTTGCGAAAAATCGCCTATAAACCCTTTTTCACCATAGGCTTATAACTATTAGAGTTGGAGGAAGGCAAAAAGTTTGGGGTGCTTTACTGTAGTAATGGGCAACTTTGGCAGCGTATCTCGCTGATAAGTACACGAATTTATTCTTAGTTATTGACAAGTGGTTAAACTTGCTTGAATAAATAAGCGTATTTATAATCTAAGTTTGAAGTTTCAAATTTTTGAAATATATTTTCAAAAAATGATTATGATTAAATGTAATATGCTTACTACACCTCTTAAAAAAAATAAGGAATTTAAAATGAAATATAAACTTAATTTCATTGCAGGTTTGCTAGGGGCATCAATAGGAGTTAGTGGGTTTATTTTAGTGATTTCTGCAGTAACCTATTATCACAACGAACCGATTCCTTCTTTTGGCATGTACGAAATACTTATTTTATTGACCTGTTGTTTTTTTGGTTTTGCCAACAGCCTGATTGGTTTTACCTTTAATGGAAAAAGAACTTTCATTATTTATTTTCTTCCTTTAGGTTTAC
>JAPLNF010000252.1:627-2185 GCA_026692965.1 Planctomycetota bacterium | reverse complement strand
TCCATAGGTATTACCCATCGAAGTTTGGCGCATAGAAATCATGTCATAAAGAATTGGCGTGCTATTTATTTGGAAATAATCCTGAGAGCCAGGACCATCCGGACTTTGATTGCCATTGGAATCCACTAGACGGAAGTTAAAAGCACCAGTGAGGTTAAATGCATTGCTGAAAGCTATAGAGTAAGTGCCTGCGGGGCTTTCTGTCATGGTGTATAGGGAATTTGAAACAACTCCTTGGGGCCCATAAATAACGACCCCCTGCCCACTCTCACCAGCAAAAGTAACAACGGGGCAAGGATAAGCAGTGAAGGCATCATTTGCATAAATATCTGAACGTATGACTGATATTGCCTGAAAATTCGGACGAGCAGGGCCTTCGATATCTACCAAGAAAACCATTTGTGCTTCGATGGCAACATTTCCTGAAAAGTCACTAACATTCGCTCTGATTTCATAGCTAGTATTCTGCGTCAATCTCCTAAGCTCTGTCGCAGGAATCGAGATAATGGCAATGCCATTCTTAACGATTCCTTGGTAAGCGATTGAGTTTAAAGTGACGCCAACATTTTTACCATCTTCAATATCAGTTATTGAAATGGTAACAGTCTGATTTCTGGTTGTTTCTGCAAGATTAAGGGTGCTTCCAAACGAGGCTACAACTGAATTGATAACAGGTGGAGCTTTGTCCACTTTTAAAATCATGGTAGAGACTGCAGAAGTTTTAGTATCCAGTGTCGCAGTTGCAATTATCGTAAAGATGTTTGTATTTAAGCCAGGGGCTGAAATATTCAACTGCCATGCACCATCCCTGTTTGCAACAATGCTGTTGAATGTTTGCAAACTGGCCCCATCCGAAATGGTAAGAGCGATGGAACTTCCCGGCCTTGCGGTACCAGTAATGGGGGCCATTCTGTTATTGGTATACCTTGCAGATGTAAACACCGGCGCTGGCAATGCGTTTGGATCGATCAATAAATTTTGCAAAGCCGCAGGCGAGATGTTTCCTGCAGCATCAGCAAGCGTTACACCAACACTATGACTGGCAATTGCGAGTGATGTTGGAACAGTGAAAGACCAATCTCCGGTTGAAGAGACATTGGTTCGGTAAACCGTTCCATCGATATTAATAATTGCCGTAGTCCCTGATTCCCCTTTACCCTCGATGGTGGGTGTAACACTAAGAGAAACAGAAGGGGAAATAATAATCGGAGCAATCGGCGCTACATTATCTATAACAACAGATTGAATGGCAGCAAGAGAGCTATTGCCCGCTAAATCCGTGCTAATGGCGCTGGCTTCATAAGTGGTTCCATTGACCAAACTTTGGAATCCAGCGGGGGTTGGTGTTGCAGTATTTGTATCAACCGACCAATTTCGGTTTGAGGCAACAGTGGTTGTAAAGGAATAATTATTTAGCGTGAGGGTGATAACCGAATTTGGTTCCCCGGTGCCAACAATAATTGGTTTTGCAACATTAGTGTAGAAAAATGGCTGCATGGTCGGTGGCAAAGGATCAGTATTATCTATCACTAGTTGATGAGGGGCGGAGTTTGCAGAT
>JAPLNF010000252.1:0-619 GCA_026692965.1 Planctomycetota bacterium | reverse complement strand
TGGTCGGTGGCAAAGGATCAGTATTATCTATCACTAGTTGATGAGGGGCGGAGTTTGCAGATTGATTACCAGCAAAATCAACTGCCTTGGCATGTAACCGGTATCGGCCATCCCTAAGGGTTGCTAATGGCCCTGACACTGGCTTGGATGTATCAAGATTCAAAACCCAAGTACCATTGCTATTGGTGTTAACCTCGAAAACTGTAGCCCCTGCAAAAACACTATTGTTCAGGTCTCGTTCAATCGTTACCAAAACCAAGGTTGCTGCATCTGCAGTACCTGTGATTGTCGGGGTATTATCATTTGTAATAGTGCCTGATGTGATCGATGGTATTCCAGGTATGGTGATTAACACCTGCAAATTCGAAGTGGCCGATGCACTTAAATTACCCATGGTTGAAAGAACTGAAACATTATAAATCTGGCCGCCATTCAATGTCGGGGCATTAGCCTGACCTGCAAGGCTGATACTCCATCGTCCATTTGCAGCGGTGGTAGTGCTAAAAATCCCAACCGAGGTATTCCTAGCATCCTTGATTTCCAAAGTGATGATGCTTAAAGGTTTTGCTGTTCCTTCAATGGTGGGTTGGACAAACCTTGTAATCGCTGTTGAGGTAAT
>JAPLNF010000251.1 GCA_026692965.1 Planctomycetota bacterium | reverse complement strand
CCATAGTGGGCGCGCATGGGGCCTGAACCCATTGCAAAAAACTTTCCCACAGCAATTTGCCAGCCTGCGTATTGCGATGCCAGGCATGAAAGAACGGGGTGATCGGTGGCAACAGCGATGGCGGGCCCTTTCCATAAATCTAGGTGGCTGGGGGCCAAAGAAATTCTAGCGAGGCCGGACATACAAGCCCGTGCTAGCTCCAATCCTGCTTGAATTCCACCTTTGCTTTTAATGCCAAAATCGAGAAAAGTTCCATTTGCCTCTGTTTTGATTACTTCTAAACCAAGTTCATTTATTCTAGCTTGGGCACGGTTTACAATGCGCAGGGCGCCAGCGTTAAGATTTAAATTGACTGTCATGCGATCCTCGATTTTATGTTGATCAAAACTAATACCTTTAATCAGACAATTAAACCAAGTTGTTTTGCAAAGTGCCAACATGGAATAGTGAGTCTAATTGAGAAGTTCGTGTTTTCAATTGCACTTTGACTTCGGCTAAAGAGTCTGCTTTTGCGAAAATAGTGACAACCGGTGAGCCCTTTTGAATGGCAGAGCCGATTTTTGGAATATCTGCAAAAGGTGAAAATAATCTAGGATTTGCCTCGATTGAAAGCCAAGGTGCTTCTTTTGGAATCAAAACATCATGTGGAGCATAGTAGATGGCTTTCCCAATAAAGGCTGTTTCGCTGGGAGCAGAAGGATTTTCATAAATAGGCTTGATGCCAAAAGCATGCATGTGTTTAGTTATAAAATTTTGCCCTAGAGCTAATTCCAATACTTCCATGGAAGCTGTATAGCGGGGATTTATCTCTAGTGGATATACCTTTGAATCATTTAAAATGTAGTCCATCCCTAGTAAGCCAAGGGGGTGATAATTACTGGATATTATTTCGCCAATAGTTTGAAGTTCTTTTAGTTCGGAGTTGCAAGGCTTTACTGGCCCCATGTTACCCGAATATAAGAAATCATCTGCGTGCAAAGATTGTGTGCTTGAAGATTGAATGGTCGTTCCTAAAAGTTCAAAGCCTGATTCGGTAAAGCAAAATATGGCACTACGACTTTCGCCTTTTATAAATTCTTGAATGTAAAAATCAGCATCATCTACCATTGCTTGTTTACTTGGATCAAAAGGCTTAATTCCAAGCCCCCCAGAACGGTATTTCGGTTTGCGGAGATATGAGGTTTCTTTTTTTAAATCCTTGGTACTTGTAATAATAGCAGGTGTATTTATTTGCTTGGACTTTAGCAGATTATAAAATCTAGGAGTAGTTCTGAGGTTGGTGAGGGTGTTTCCAGTAATGCCTAGCACTGTGCGTTCGGCAGAGAGTGAATGTAAGAGTGCGGAATGGTTCTCTAAGCCACCTGTATAAAGTATGGGTGCTACCGGGGCAGTTTTGATCAAGTCCGAGATTTCATTGGGGAACGATTTTGTAATCCGGGTGGTGGGGCAGTTTTTTGCGAGGTCTTCATCTGCAAAAAGATCGATGCACCATGGATTATATCCTGCTCTTATACATGAAAATGCCAAGGAGCGAACGCTTGCACCTATCAATATTAAGGTTGCATTGTCGCCCTTGCGAGGTAAATTGAATCTTCCTGCCATGATTAAGAACCTTTTGGATACACTTGATTTAAGCAGTTTATTGGAAAGAGGGGCAATCATGAAATTAACTCCAGTTATTTTATCATTTGGGACGCTAATATTCGGGGCCATAGGTTTGATGGGCCAGAATGTTAAACCTCTGGATTTAAGTAATCCGGGCGCCCTGACACCTGCCGAAGAAAAGAAAACCTTTAAGCTGGCATCCGGGTTTAAAATCGAACTCGCAGCTTCAGAACCAACTATCATTGACCCCGTTGCTCTTGCAGAGGATGAACAAGGCAGGTTGTTTGTCACTGAAATGATTGGTTATCCAAATGGAGGCGTTGGTACGGGGGATGTTTCTTCCGGGCGAATTAAGTTGTTGGAAGATAAAGACAAGGATGGTTTCTACGAAACAAGCACAATTTTTGCAGAGGGTTTGCGCTTTCCTATAGGCTTATTTCCCTGGAAAAAAGGACTTATTGTTGCAAATGCGCCAGACCTTATTTATTTGGAGGATACTAACAACGATGGTAAAGCGGATACTTCCAAAGTTCTTTTCACTGGTTTTCACACTTCCAATATTCAACAAATGTTGAACAGTTTTAGGTGGGGCCTTGACAATCAAATTCATGCGGTAGCAGGAGGCAATGGTGGAACTATTACCAGCAAGGAAAACCCCAAGATGGTTCCGGTTGAATTGCGGGGCAGGGGGATTCGTTTCAGGCCTGATATTCCTGATAGCCTTGATCCCGTTACTGGTGGCGGGCAATATGGTTTAACTATGGATTCTTTCGGAGCTCTTTTTTCTTCCACCAACAGTCAACATTTAAGGCACATGGTTTTGCCTGATGATCAGATTCGAAGAAACCCTTATCTGGCTGTGGGAAGCATGGCTTTGGATATTGCGGAACATGGCGCAGCTTGCAAGGTGTTTCGAATTAGTCCATTTGAAGCGTGGCGGGTGGAACGCACGAGCAGAAGAAAATCTAGCGAATTAGCCAAGAGGTTGCCAGCAACGGAATTGGTTCCTGGGGGATATTCTACATCATCTTGCAGTCCGCTTTTGCTAGATTCTGATTCGGTAAAGGCGCCTTATCGGGATAGCATTATCATTTGCGAACCTGCGAATAATGTAATCATGCGTGATGTTTTAGAACCCAAAGGTGTAACCTTTATCGCTAGGCGGGGCGATCCTGAAAAAGAATTTCTCGCTTCAACGGATAACTGGTTCAGGCCTGTGCATTTGAATCTTTGTTTAGATGGTTCGATATTGGTGCTTGATTTTTATCGTGAAGTAATAGAAACGCCTTTGTCACTTCCCGAGGATATGAAAGCTGTTTTACCTTTAAAAACTCAGGGAAAAGGGCGTATTTGGAGAATCATTCCAGATGAGATGAAGAAAGCACAACCTTTTCCAGAGGCTTCAAACTTTGTCGGATTGGTTGCAGAGTTGGAGTCAGGAAATCAAACCAGACGAATGATGGCCCAGAAATTACTTGTCGAACGTAATCAAGTTGGCTCCCAAGATTTACTCATCAATCTTGCCCAGAAAAGTTCATCGCCACAAGCCAGAATGCATGCCCTTTGTACCCTTGATGGTTTAAAGTTGCTGCAAGAGAAGCAGGTAGTTCATGCGCTTGAAGATTCATCGCCTGGCGTCAGGTTACATGCAGTCAGGCTTTCAAATAAATTCATTAATCAATCGGATACGGTGTTGAAATTAGTTTCAAATCTTGTGGGCGATCAAGATGCGCGTGTGCGTTGTCAGGTAGCATTTGCCATGGGTAATGTCGGGCCTGATAAATGTAAAGATACTTTGATTAAGCTCGTAAAAAGTGATGGTGAAGATCGTTGGATGCAGACAGCCATTCTTAGCTCATCAGCTCAAGTTGGGGGTAAACTGCTTTTGGAACTTCTTGATGATGAATCAATTGGTGCTGGTGGTAACACGGGTCGAGAGGCGTTTCTTTCGCAGCTTTCTGCAGTATCTTCAACCCGTTTAGAAAATGCTGAGATGGCAAAATTGTTGATGCTGGTGCAAAGGCCAAACTTTAAACCAACTTTACGCGCAGCTATTCTTGAAGGCATTGCCCAAAGCCAGGTTGCAATCGGGAATTCTGCTGAAGATCTCTGGGAAAAACCGGATGATCAATTGAAAAAGGCTCTCGATAGTTTGATGCCATTGTTTGTTAATGCTGCAAATACTGCTCGACTTTCTAATGCCCCGATTACAAGCAGGTTGTCTGCATTGCGATTGCTTGCAATGGGCCCATTTTCTGTTATTTCGGAACTTGCACCCGAATTACTTCAGGCGCAAACGCCTCCTGCAATTCAAACTGCGACTCTTCAGGTGTTGTCTGCGTTTAAAAAAACAGAAGTGAGCAAGATCATTCTTAATGCATGGCCTTCTTTTAGTCCATCGTTAAGGCGTGAAGCTGTGGAAACTCTTTTTTCTAGAAAAGATCGCATTGAAGCTATTATTGATGGGATGGAAAAAGGGGTCATCCAGCCATCGCATCTTGAGGCTTCCAGAATAGAGCAGCTTAAAAAATTAAACCAAGTTTCTCTTCAACAAAAAGTGATTGCGATACTTGCAAAAACCACGTCAACTAATCGTAAACAGGTGGTGGATTCTTATGCCAAGGTTTTGGAAATGAAGGGTGACCACTTAAAGGGAAAAGAAGTATTCAGGAAAAACTGTGCGACTTGCCACAAATTTGATGACATGGGCTATCAGGTTGGACCAGATCTTCTTGCTGCAATTCGTGGTAAAAATTCGGAATACCTGCTAATTGCTATTCTTGACCCTAGTAGGGAAGTTGATCCCAGATATGTTAATTACACTATCGAAACAAAGCAGGGGCGAATATTTAGTGGTTTGCTGGCATCGGAGTCTGGGACTTCCGTGAATCTTAAACGCGGTGAGAATGCCGAGGATACCATTCTGAGAAATCAAATCGAATCGATTCAGGCGACTGCCAAATCGCTAATGCCTGAAGGTTTGGATATGCAGGTAAAGCCAGAAGATATGGCGAACCTGATTGCCTATCTTTTACACGTTTCTGGAAAGTAGAGGGGTGCAGATTTTATGACAAAAGTTTCAGAGGTGGTATCTTGGTTTGATCAAATTGCTCCGCGTTCGCTTGCAGCGGATTGGGATAATACCGGCCTTTTAATGGGCGATTTTTCGTCCGAAGTCAACAAAGTGTTGGTTTGCCTGACTCTTACCAAAGAAGTTGCTGATGAAGCCATCAATCAAAAAGTTCAGATGATTGTCACGCATCACCCGTTGCCTTTTAAACCAATTAAGAACATGAATACGAGTAGTTCAGAAGGGGCTATCCTTTGGAAGCTTGCCACGAAAGGGATAGGAGTTTATTCGCTGCATACCCGCTGGGATGATGCGCAATGTGGCATCAATGAATCTTTATTGGAGTTGATTGGTGCGAAAAATCTTGGCCCGATCATTTCCTCGCAAAGTAAGGAAGAAGTAAAATTGGTTACCTTTGTGCCTGGGGAGAATCTTCAAAAAGTAAGTGAGGCTTTGTTTGAAGCAGGCGCAGGGGTTATTGGTAATTACAAGGAATGCAGTTTTACTATAGAAGGGACAGGCACTTTTTTTGGCAATGAACAAGCTAACCCGGTGGTAGGGAAAAAAGGGCAGCGGGAAAAAGTTCTTGAGCAACGCCTTGAAGTTGTCTGCCCAGCTTCACGAATTCAAGCAGTTGTTTCTGCGCTTAAAAATTCTCATCCATATGAAGAGCCAGCTTTTGATCTTGTTATGCTTAAACCTAAGCCAACGGGTTCGGGCACGGGTAGGATTGGATTGCTAACGATGCCTACTTCGATTGCACAACTTGCTGGGAAATTCGAGAAAGCTCTAGGTATCAATCGGGTTTCATTTGCGGGGAATGAGGAGCGATTAGTTTCGAAGGTTGCGGTGGTGTGTGGCAGTGGGGCATCTATGATGACTCAGGCATTCATGCAAGGTGCAGAATGCTTTATTACTGGGGAAGCACGATTTCATGATTTGTTAAGTGCTAAAGATCAGAACAAGTCGATCCTTTTGCTGGGGCATTATAAATCAGAACGATTTGGTATTGAGGCGTTAAATCATTTTGAAATATGTGCAAGCTTAGGGAGCGTATGAGTACAACCTATCGGTAATATTTTCAAAGATTGAAGCTTGGGTAATCCCTTTCTAAGGGAGTGGGAAAAGATTTTATCAGCCTTTTTGTAATGGTTTTGAGTGATTTAACATTTCTGAATGCAAAAAATAAAGTCTTAGGCATAGTTATTGCATTAGTGTTGATTAACTTAAAAGTTGCTGGAGATTTAATCTTGGCTTTTAAGGAAGAATGCACAAGGAAGTGTTGCAATGCGAAAATGGGTAATCGGAATTGTTGCCAGCTTTTTGGTTCTGAGTGGATTGATGTTTGTAGGTGCAAACAAAAAAGCAGAGGCAGAGGAAGTTGGTTCTAGGGTTGTAATGAATGATTCGTTAAATACCGAAGCTGCCCAGCGCTATCGAAAAGTTCAGCCCAAGCATTGGCGTGCAGCCATGGTTAAAGGGTTTGGCTATTCAGCAATGCGATAAAAATTAAGGTAGAGCAGGTGGCTCGTTGCTTGCAGGGGCCTTGCTTGAAGGAAGAATCGAAATGGTTTCTTCCGCCTTGCCAGAAATTCCTTCATCTGCTGAATATTCCAGTCTAAAAGTCCCATCTCCAGGTTTTTTTGCCTGCAAAAATAATGAGTAAGTTACTTCTTTTCCTGGCTCTAAGCTGGGCAAAGGCAGGAAGCCCACTTTATCTGGTTGCCTGCTGAAGTTTGTTGGGCCACGCCCCTCGGTTACAACTGTAGTATCAGGCGAGATCGCACTTAAAATCAAATTTTTAATAGGGTTAGGGCTGTTATTAATTAGTCTTAAGGTGAGCGCAGTTTGTTCGCCTATTTCCATCGGATCAATGCTTTTGTCGATTTCAGCAACCAAGCCATTGTTGTTTTCAAAAATGGTGATCTTCTCTACCTGCCAACCGGTTGGGATTTTATCTGCTGTTACTTCCGTACGATTTTTTAAAGTACCTGCAATGGTAGGCTTGATTACCATTTGCACGGTTTGCCTTTGTTTGGGCGCAAGTTGAGGAATCAGCCATTTGATTTCCCCGTTTTCGTTTCTACCGCCGCCACTCGCTGCAAGAAATTGCGTAGAAGCATCTAATTTCGTAGAGACTTTTATTCCTCGAACCAATTGATTCCCTGAATTGGTGATGGTGATTTGGTAGCTTGTAGGTCGATTGATGTTACGGCGATCGGGGCCACCCAGATTTAATGCAAGTTTAACTTCCCCAATTTCAACTTTGGAGGATGTTTCTTTTTTCATACCGGAAGTTGTTGTTACGGTTGCTTTGTTAATGAATTCTCCTGTTTTCTTGGCAGCAGCTTGGAATTCCAACCGTTTGGATTGTCCGCCTGGGATGGCGCCTATATTCCAAATCAAAGGGTTTTCACCTGAGGTTGAAGGCTTGCTAGTTAAGAACTCAAGTCCATCTGGAATAATGTTGGTTAGTTGCACACCTGTTAGTTCTGAATTACCGGTATTGAATATATCTATTTGGTAACTCAGCGTGTCGTACAACATGGCTTGTATGGGCCCCGTCATTTTTATGAGTAGGGGAGAAGCCAGTTGAGTTTTAACAGCTTGGCCATGTTCGTATTGAACTCGAGAAATGCAATCAACTTCGCCAGTACCCGTTACCATCACAATTAATTTGATTTCTTTGCTTGAATTGCCTGGGAGAGAACCGATTTTCCAGATGAGTTCGCCTTCGAGGCTATCGGGTGGGGGAGTGGCCCTGAGGAATTTAGCATTCGTGGGGATATTGTTTCTAACCCGTACTTGATGTGCTTCAGCTGGAGAATGATTTTCGACGAGGATACGGTACTCTAATTCATCATTGGGGCTGGCTTGGGCGGAAACTCGCACACGAATAGTTACAAAAGGTGCGGGCGGATCTGAAGGGGAGAATGTGCCCATTGAACTTTTTGCAGGGATGGATTTTGGTGGAGATTGGCCTTCAATTGGGGGTTCCGATCCCGAGTTGGGGGCCGATATTGTCGGGGAAATTGTTTCTTGTATTCCGTAACCTTTGTTGGTTGGGAAAAGAATGTAATGCAAGCAAATCAAGCAAATAACTGAAAACGAAAACAGTTGCATTAAGTGTTTCGGTTGCTTCATGATCCAATTGCCCAGCGGTTAAATCTTCCAAATCAAAATTTATTATCCTTGAAAAACAGCTAGTATGCGAACATTTTAAGATAAATCTTGGATGTTTTGTTGGGCCAAAAGAGAAAATAACTCTGCTGATAATATAAGGGTTAGTCTTTAAGGGTAAATAGTTTGAAATAATCAAGAATTGATCTATGATGCATTCAATGATGGAACATTGTTGTGATACAGGAGTAAAGTAATGAAGTCGTTAATAATATTTTCTGTTACGGTTGCTTGTTTTTTCAATTTGCAGAATTTCATCCTAGCGCAAGATAAAAAGGCTGAAGAAAAGCCTAAGCCTCTTGCTATTGCCCATATTCGAATTAGCGGATCTTTGGAAGAAGGCGCAGCACCTGCTGAGCCTTTGTTTTCCAGTTTACAGGAAACACTTAAAAGCAAATTAGATCGGATAAAAAAAGCTTCCACAGATGCGAATGTCAAAGGTTTGATTCTTGAAATCGATGGGATTAATGTCGGCTGGGGTAAACTTGATGAATTGACTGAAGCACTTAATAATTTCAAAAAGTCAGGCAAGAAGATTTATACTTATTTGGAATCAGGCGAAATGAAGGATTATCTTGTTGCGTTGTCTAGCAATAAAATAATGGTGCCTGAATCTGGCTGGTTGATGCTTACGGGTTTACGTGCGGAAGTTACTTTTTATAAAGAAATGCTCGAGAAAATAGGCGCTCAGGCCGACTTCTTAAAAGTAGGGGATTTTAAATCTGCGATTGAACCCTACACACGCACCACCATGAGTGAAAGCAGCCGTAAGCAAATGGAATCGATGCTAGATGATTTTTATGAAAAATCCATTGTGGCAAGAATTCAGCAAGAACGAGGGGCTAAAAAATGGGCACCCGACGATATCCGCAAGATTATTGATAATGGCCCTTATACTGCCAAAAAGGCGAACGAATTAGGGCTTGTTGATTTGGTGGGTTATTTCCCTGCAGTTACAGAAGCTTTTAAGAAGGAACTAAAAGTCGATGAAATCACTTTGCTTAAAAATTATGGCAAAGACAAAATGGATGACATTGATCTCTCCAACCCCTTCGCACTATTAAAACTTTTTGCAGCCCCCAAGATTTCTAGTAATTCTAAACCTAAAATTGCTGTCATCTATGCCTCTGGCACCATTAATACTGGAAAGAGTGAACAGAGCCTGTTGGGATCTGAATCTTGTGGTTCTACTTCCATGATTCAGGCGATTAAACAGGCTGAAAACGATAAAAGTGTGAAAGCTATTGTTTTAAGGGTGGATAGCCCTGGCGGTTCTGCTCTTGCGAGTGATCTCATCTGGGCTGAATTAATGCGATGCAAAAAACCAATTATTGCTTCGATGTCTGATGTTGCTGCTAGTGGCGGTTATTACATTTGCATGGCGGCATCCAAGATTTATGCTGAACCCGGCACCATCACTGGTTCTATCGGTGTATTTGGTGGAAAGATCAACATGGGTGGTACCTATGCGAAACTTGGAATTACATCCGAGGTAATTACCCGTGGAGCGAATGCTAATCTCTTTTCTTCCACCAATTCTTTTTCCAAATCAGAGCGTGAAGCGATGACTAAACTCATTGATGATTGTTATGATCAATTCCTTACCAAGGCACTAATTGGGCGTGAAAAAGCAGGCAGTAAACTTGATCGAAAAACTTTGGAAGGGCTTGCTGGTGGTCGCGTTTGGACCGGCAGGCAAGCAAAGGAAAATGGTTTGATCGATGAATTAGGTGCAAGACGCCATTAAGACGGCGGCAAAGCTTGGTGGACTTGCTGCTGATACCGATCCGGAACTTCTCCTTCTTCCCAAGGGTAAAAGCTTTTTGGATTCTTTAATAGAACCTAAAACTCAATTATCCCTGAAGTCGGGGTTCGATATCTCCGGGATATCATCTCTTTTTAACGAGGTAAAAGGGCTTGATACTTTTTTGCGTATGCGCAATGAACCATTATGGCTTATGCTTCCTTACAATTTAAAAGTAAAGTAAATCGATGGCGAAATGTGATAAAGGTTACCTTTGCAAAGTGTGTGGCAAGGCAGTCGATGAGATAACTGAATCTGATCTTTACCTACGCTATCTTCTTCATGAGATTAAAGCAGAAGTTTTGCATCTTGAGCCCGACTGCCATATCCGATGTAATGCTGAGCGGGCTCAGTATATTGTGGATCCAGGTTTTGATCCTTTGAATGATGTAAATACTCTTGGCCCTTTCGCTAAGAGTTTTCTCGATGGTGGTTTTGTAGCAGAGGAAGAAGCAAGAGTTACCGCTGCGTGGCTTAAATTAAAGAAGCTCGCAGATTCGGGCATTGCTATTTTCGATTATCCTCAAACTTGAACATTCCCGGGGTCTGATATTTTTCTAAAAACTGAACTTTTTGCTGAGTCTGATTATGCATCTTTGGGCAATTACTTTTCTAAAGATGGGGTTCTTGCTCAAAACTTTTCCGGGTTTGAACCACGCGCCCAGCAGTCACAAATGGCGAAAGCTGTTGATAATGCCTTGGCTAGTGGTGCGACTTTACTCGCAGAAGCTGGAACCGGGGTGGGTAAAAGTTTCGGATATCTAATCCCTGTTTTTCTTTCAGCTCTTAATAAAAAACGAACGCCAATTGTTATTTCAACCCATACCATCAGCCTGCAAGAACAATTGCTTTTAAAAGATATCCCAGCGCTTCAAAAAATAATCCCGTACCCATTAAAAGTGGTACTGGTCAAGGGGCGGGGCAATTACATCAGCCTGCGTAGATTGCGGGTCGCCCAGATAAAAGCGCCCACACTCATTCAATCTGATGAATTTCACGATCAACTTTATAACGTCAGTCGGTGGTCCCTTGATACCAAGGATGGCAGCAGATCTGATATGGAGTTTGAACCAGACGGTATGGTTTGGGATCTTGTGCAAAGTGATAGTAGCAACTGCATGGGCAGAAGTTGCAAGGATTACCAGCGCTGTTACTATTATCAGGCAAGGCGGACTATTGCCAACGCTGATATTCTCGTGGTGAATCATGCCCTTTTCTTTGCAGACCTTTCTGTACGCGGTAAAGGTTCCAGCCTCTTGCCAGATTATCGCGCAGTTATTTTTGACGAAGGCCACATGGTGGAAGATGTCGCTATTGATCAATTGGGCGATCGTCTTAGCCAGGGCGCTTTTCATTATCTTTTCGAAAGGCTGGCAAGTTCCGGCAAAAAAGAACGAGGCTTACTCGCTGGCGATGGTTTTACCGAAGCTAAACAACAACTGCATTCTGCACGGGCAGAGGTTGATTTGTTTTTCTTGAATATTCAAAACTGGATGAATTCGCACTCTGGTGCTGGCTCTGATCGCACTTCAGGAGCGGTACGCGATGCAGGTCATTTCAGGGTTCTCGAAAAAAATATTGTCGAAAATAATATCACGGATACTCTTACTGACCTTTCCAAGAAGCTTGAAGATGAATCTGCTGATTTGCCCGATGAAGAAAAAATTGAATTTCAATCGATGGCAGATAAAGCTGTCGACCTAGGGGTTAGAGTTCGAGAATGGCTCGAGCAGCAACATAAAGGGAATGTGTTCTGGCTTGAATTGGCAGGTAAGCGAGCACTTAGGTTGAATCTGTGCAGGGCTCCTGTTGATGTTGCTCCTATTCTTAAAGAACAGCTTTTTTCAAAAGATATTCCAATTATCCTCACAAGTGCAACACTCTCAACCGGTGGTAAAGAAGGATTCAAGGCTGCTAAAGAAAGGCTTGGGATTGATAAAGCTGAGGTTCTTGCCCTAGAAAGCCCATTTGATTATTACAACCAATCAGAGTTATATCTGTTTAAGAATATGCCCGATCCTGCTTCTCAACCTCGAGAGTTTGAAGAAGCATCCCTTGGTATGATTTGCAAGTTTCTTGAAAAATCACAAGGCAGCGCATTTGTACTTTTTACCAGTTATCAATTCCTGCAGCGCACGGGAAAGGTGCTTGAATCTTGGTGCAGGCAGCGCGGTTTCCCGTTGTTTGCTCAAGGGCAGGGGATGACTAGAAATCGAATGTTAGATGAGTTCAGGGCTTCGAAAAATGGGGTTCTTCTTGGCGTTGATAGTTTTTGGCAGGGCGTTGATGTGCAGGGCGAGGCACTCTCCAATGTTATTATCACCCGTTTGCCTTTTATTGTTCCAGATCTTCCTTTGGCTCAGGCTCGGCACGAATCTGTTCAGCAAAAGGGCGGCAATGGCTTTTACGACCTTCATATTCCGCAAGCGGTTCTTAAGTTAAAGCAAGGCGTTGGAAGGCTGATTCGTTCTTCCACGGATAAGGGTATCATCGTTATCCTTGATCCTAGGATTCTTACCAAGGGGTATGGGAAGCGGTTCTTGCAAGCGCTGCCGAAATCCCGGCTTTTTGTAGATGAGGTTGAACAACCTTCTTCTGGGGTTGGTTAGTTTCAGTGGTTGTGGTTTCAGAGAATAGCTTGGGTACCTTTCCTTGCCATTCTTGAAAGCTAAAGTGAAGTGTATTCGCATCTTCAATTTTTACATAAACCCCTGTAGGTTTTGCCCAAGCTTGGCCAGATGCGCTTAAAATTATTTCTCCCCTCATGCCTTTTTCAACTTCTGCAAGGGATACTCGTTTTAGATTCTTGTTCTTTTCGAGTATTAATAGTTCGGGGTAGAACTCGCCATTTGCTAGAAATCGCATGTAGTTGTTTTTGGGGTCAAGAATTGCAATGAGCCCGATAGCTTCGCGCCAAATGGGTAGGAAAGTAAAATGGCTAGGTATTTTTGAACTTACGGTTTTGATGAATGATATTTCGGTGCCTGTAAATTCCCCAAGAATAATGGCAGGCTTTTTAGGGAATGATTCTGCTCTCTGTTTCAATAAAGAATCCAACGAACCAGAAATGAGACAATCTGCGGACGCAAAAATACCACTCCAATTCGGGGTGAAGTATTCGGAGGGCGATGCAGATAAAAGTTTTAGCCAAGAAGGCAAATGTGCCCAAGAGATTGAATGGTTGTAAAGATTTGAAGCGATTAACCAATCAGAGTTAAAGATGGGCCAAGGGTGCCAACCTGCGATTAATTCAAATACGCGGGTGATGCCCCGAGTACGGGCAGGGCTGTTTTCAATTGCTTGTTTGTTGCTAGTAGGTTCAGAAAGCGTTTGGTTGCCCATGGGGACAAGCCTTTGAAAATCAGTTGGGTTTTTAAGCCTGCTGAAGTCGTTGAGTTTTCCGAAGGGTTTTGATTTGTTGTTTTTAATCAGTTTTAAAAGCGAGCCCTGGAATTCAGACTTCCAAAAGCAGCGGGCTTTTTCATGATCTAATTGGTAGATGCCTTTAAGCTTGAAGAACAAGCTAGCAATACTCTGAATGAGTATGTTCTTTATTGACGACATTGTAATAGCAATCCTTGGCCATAGTCGTTTACATTCTGAAATCTATCAGACTTAAGGTATTTTACACAAAGGCAGGGCAAATAGAAGAGAATAATTGTGTGTATCAAATAAAAGAAGAGCCCAGTAAAACTGGACTCTTCTTTTTGATATTAAAAGGTTTGCGATTAAACAACGCCTTCGAGAGGCTTGCCATCAGCAATGGCCATAGGTCGGCCAAGGTTATCGCGAACTTGGGAAGTTGGATCAAGTCCAAGGCCCTTGTAAACAGTTGCGAAGAGATCACCAATGGAGCAAGGCTTATCTTTGATGTCCATACCATCGGCGCTGGTTGAGCCATAAGCTTGACCGCCCTTGATGGCGCCACCACCGATAACAACGGACCAGCATCGTGCCCAATGGTCACGACCACCATTTTGGTTAATCTTGGGGGTACGACCAAAGTCGCCCATCCACATAACAACGGTGTCTTTCCACTTATCTCTTTCAACAAGTTCCTTAACCAAGTTGCCCATGCCCTTATCAAGGCGGGGGCCGTTTCCGGTTCGGATGGTGTTGAAGATGCCAGCGTGGTTATCCCAGCCGCCCAAATCGATTTCGACGCAGGTTACATTCTTCTCGACCAATTTCCTGGCAAGAAGGCAACCCATACCGAACTGATTGGTACGACCGCCGTATGCTTCGATTACGCTTGTGGGTTCGGTTGAAACTTCGAACACGGTACGCAAAGGAGAAACAGTTAGGTCGAAAGCCTTTTTGTAGATTGAAGTGTGAGCTTGAGCAGCACTGCCTGCAGCTTCACGATCTTCAGGCTTCC
>JAPLNF010000250.1 GCA_026692965.1 Planctomycetota bacterium | reverse complement strand
GCAAGGCTTTTGAAATTTTCCTGCCCTTCCCTTTCCCATTGCTGCCTGAGCATCGGGAACCGATACTTTACTTTCTTGCGTGTTTCATCTTCAAAAACAAGAATATCATCGCCTTCGCAGTTGGCAGGCAAAAACCCGTACACGCCGTGCGATCTTACCTTATCTTCTTTGATCATCCTTTGAAGTAATTCATTTCCCAAATCGAAAAGTTCTCTGGCTTGTTTCCCTGTTTCTGGGTCGTTGAATATAAACGGATGCTTGCCTTTAAGTTCCCAGGATGAAAAGAAAGGCGACCAATCAATGAACGGAATCAATTCTTTAAGTGGGAAGTTACGCAGCACCTTGATGCCAGTGAAGCTAGGCTTGCCTGGAATAGGTTTTTCCCAATCGATTTGGAACCTGCGTTTGAAGGCTTCGCTGTAAGGAACCAATTTGCGTTCCTTCTTCTTGGCAAAATTAGTCCGCTCGCGGTCTTGAGTTTTTCGATTATCTTCATCGAGCAACTTTTTGGTTTCTGGCTTCAATAGCTTTTCTACCACGCCTACACTTTTCGATGCATCCTTAACATGGATTACGGTTTGGTGATAGCAGTTTGCAATCTTAACAGCAGTATGCTTGGAGCTAGTGGTTGCGCCACCAATTAAAAGTGGTATCTGGAATCCCTGTCTTTCCATCTCCTTGGCAACATGAACCATTTCGCCTAAAGATGGCGTGATGAGCCCTGAGAGGCCGATCATATCAACATTGAGAAGCTTGGCTTGCTCAAGGATTTTTTCGCAAGAAACCATTACTCCCAAATCAATGGTTTCGAAATCGTTGCAGTTTAATACCACCGCAACAATATTTTTACCGATGTCGTGTACATCGCCTTTAACCGTTGCAATAAGAACTTTCCCGCGGGATTTATGGACATTACCCGAGGCGAGTTTCTCCGCAGTCATTGCTGGTTCAAGGTATGCAACAGCCTTTTTCATGACTCGTGCGCTTTTTACAACCTGAGGCAGAAACATTTTTCCCGAACCAAACAAATCTCCCACGATGTTCATGCCATCCATTAACGGGCCTTCGATGATATGCAATGGTCGCTCGTAAAGTTTCCTGCATTCCTCAACATCTTGATCAATGTAATCTACGATGCCATGAATGAGCGCGTGCTTGAGCCTTTCTTTGACATTGGTTTCCCGCCATGCAAGCTCTTTAACTTCAGATTTGTCTTTCTTGCCTAAAGTTTTTGCGAAATCGACCAGGCGTTCGGTGGCGTCCGGCCCTCGATTAAGCAGAACGTCTTCAACTCTTTCAAGAAGATCCTTTGGTATATCTTCGTAGACTTGCAGTTGCCCTGCATTGACAATACCCATGTCTAGGCCCGCTTTGATGGCATGATAAAGAAATGCGCTGTTCATAGATTCGCGCACGATTTCAAAATCCTTGCCCCTGAAAGCAAACGAAACATTACTTACCCCACCACTGGTTTTGGTCAGTGGTAAAAGCTTTTTCAGCCTTCGAACTGCATCAAAAAATTCTACAGCATAGTTGGAATGTTCTTCCATTCCGGTACCAACAGTAAGAATATTGGTGTCGAAAATGATGTCGGTGGGATCGTACCCAGCTTTTTCGGTAAGCAGTTTGTAAGCCCGCTGGCAGATGCGAACTTTTTCATCCGCGGTTACCGCCTGCCCTTGCTCATCAAAAGCCATTACCACTACTGCTGCGCCATAATTGTGAATGATTTTTGCCTGCTCAAGAAACTTTTCTTCGCCTTCCTTTAGGCTTATTGAATTCACAATACCCTTCCCCTGAAGGCATTTAAGGCCAGCCTCTATCACTGCGAAGTTCGAACTATCGACCATGATTGGCACTTCGGTGATATCAGGTTCTGATCCTAGTTGGTTAAGGAACTGAGTCATGGCTTTTTCGCCATCGATCAATCCTTCATCCATGTTGACATCAAGAATGTTTGCGCCATTTTCCACTTGCTCGCGGGCAACTTTGATCGCCTCTTCAAAATTGCTTTCACGAATTAGTCGGGCAAACTTTTTCGAACCGGTGATATTCGTCCGTTCACCGATCGTGATGAAGCCTGTAGTTTCCCGAATGGTAAGAGTCTTGGTGCCACAGTACCAAGAATGCACGCCTAAAACATCTCTGCGTCGGGGAGTAATACCTTCAACGACTTCCGAAATTGATTTGATCCATTGTGGGTCTGTCCCACAGCAGCCACCCACAAAATTCAACCAACCGTTTTGAGCAAACTCACGAAGTTGTTGCGATGTTTCTTCGATGTTTCCTTGGAATCCGCCAAACCCATCGGGCATGCCAGCGTTGGGGTAACAACTGATTTTGAACTTCGACATTTCGGAAAGTGTTTCGATTGGGCCGCGCATTTGCTTGACACCCACCGCGCAATTAAGGCCAACACTCATAGCGTTGGCATGAGCTACCGAGGTGTAAAAAGCTTCAACGGGCTGTGCTGAAAGCGTTCTGCCGTTGTCGAATATGGTGCCAGAAATCATGACGGGGATCTTGTTACCGGTCTTTTCAAAATAAGTGGAGATTGCAAATAGGCAAGCCTTTAAAACCAGCGTATCGAAGGAGGTTTCGGGCAGAAGGATATCAACGCCGCCTTCAACTAAAGCTTCAATCTGGGTGTAATAATTTTCAACCATTTTGTCGAAAGTAATTTCCCTTTTAGCAGGGTTGTTTACATCAGTGCCGAGGGAAAGGCTTTTTTTTGTGGGCCCGATGCTGCCTGCAACAAACCTTGGTTTAAAAGGAGTTTTGCGTGTCATTTCGTCTGCAGCTTCGCGAGCAATGCGTACTGCTGCAATGTTTAATTCACGAACATGTTCATGCAAATGGAATTCTTCCATGCAAATAATACTGGAATTGAAAGTGTTTGTTTCAATGATGTCCGAACCAGCTTCAAGGTATGCTGTGTGGATTTTTTTAATAAGGTTGGGCTGACTGAGACACATGATCTCGGTGCAATTTTTCAATAAGACCGGGTGGTCTTTGAACCTTTCACCTCGATAATCCTCTTCCGTTGGTTCATAGGCATAGATCATTGATCCCATTGCGCCATCCATGACAAGGATTTTCTTTTGTAAAAGTTCTTCTAGAACGCCAGCACTATCCTTTATTATCGATTTTCCCATTAGCCTTTTTAATTCTCCTAAAGGCCTGAAATCAGGCAAAGTAAGTACATCCACGCATGTAGAAAGTATAGCGAAGTGGATAAAAAAACGCATCTCTATTAATTAAACCGCAAAGAATAAAAGAATTAGACTAAAAAATTATGATGTGAGAAATGAAAGGTTCAAGTATTCGTAAAAACCTTGCGAAACTTTAAGTCGTCCCTCGACCTCCAGCTAATCCATGCCAGCTTATCGCGGGTCATCCATGACCCAGGTGACTTTAGCACGAACACTTGAACCAGTATGAATGCCAAGATTAAGTATTCAGCTGATAATGTCAACGCCAGTTCCAGCTGAAAGCTGTAATGCGTTAATTTGCTTCAATTTAGGGGAGTTGAAGAGGGATGATTGAGATTTGATTTTAATTCTAAATAAAAAGAATAAAGCCCCCACCTGTGCCGTTTAGCTCTTTTGAGAACCCGCATTTTAACGTTGGAACCCTCAGTTCTGGTTTACGAATCCCACTACTTGGGCGGGCTTGCATGCACCAGAAACCTTTTGGATCCCATCGGGTACTCTTATCGGTTCGCCAAAAGCAAGCTAGGTGACGAACACCGCAGAGGCTCTATTATTATATACAATAGTATAGATTTTCGAAACTGTTATTTTATTTCAGGAGCTGCGCATGCCTTTTATCACAATTCTTTTCGCCTTGGATCTAATTATCACTGGAATCGTGGGCTTTGTTGCAACCGGGAAAGAGCACTTCACCGCTTTGATTCCATCCTTTATTGGTACCCTTTTGCTGGTACTGGGGCTTTTGGCTTTCAATCCGAAATTGCGAAAGCATGTCATGCATGGTGCAGCCATGGTTGCAATTCTTGGATTCCTAGCAACGATTTCAGGCGGTTTGACGGACTTACCAAAGTTCCTTTCAGGAAATATGAATGACTTACCTAGGCCCGCAGCATCCATAAGCAAACTGATCACCAATTTGCTTATGCTTCACTTTGTGGTGATTTGCGTTATTTCCTTTATCGAAGTTAGGATGGCAAGAAATAAAGCCTAATCTGGCGACTATTAAGCTTTAACATGGGAATCAAATACCCTTACTTTTTCCCAGTTATCTTTATTATTGGCAATGAATTCGTTATGCATGTCGCTGTCTTGGTATGCATCATGGTGTTTTAAATCACTAAACACCACATGAAGAGCGACATCAAAATTCTGATCATTGACCTCTCGGTTAAGTTCTTGGGCCAAAGTGCCTGCGGAAAAGTATGCAATACCTTCATGCGGTTTCAGGTATTTGGAGCATTCTGCAACCAATTTGGCTGATGCTGCTGCACTATTATCTTTTAACTTGAAAAAAACCATGTGGGCTAATTGTGTAGACATCGTGAAGATTCCTTTTTCTTTTTACTGGATAATAACCACAGATACGCAGTCTAACTTATTAACAAAATGATGTTTAAGTCGAAAATGCAAAACCAATAAGAATTCCTTATGTGGGCATTATCAGGGCAATAAACATGAGATTGCTTTTAAATTAAAAGTATTGAGTTTGAAAAATATCGTCTTTTTAGCATAATTATAGCTTACAACCATTGCCACGCAACCAGCATTATGCCTATAAACGCATGATATAATTGTGGCGCTTGGTTTTACTGGAATATGTATTTAATGCCGGGGAATCTGATTTAAATGGCAATTTTGTTACAAATAAAAAGTGCTTGTAAAGGTTACGGGGAACAAATCTTACTGGATGAAGCTGATGCTTCGATCTCTGATAATGTCAAAGTTGGTTTCATTGGTCGTAATGGCGCAGGAAAAAGCACATTACTGCGTATTCTTTTGGGTGAAGAAGAATTAGATAATGGTGAAGTTATTCGCCATCCAAATCTTCGTCTGGGTTATCTCAGGCAGCATGATCCATTTGTGCAGGGCGAAACCGCAATGGATTTCTTGCAGCGAGAAAGCGGACAACCCTCGTGGAAATGTGGAGAAGTTGCGGGTCAGTTTGAATTAAAAGGGTCCTATCTCGATGGGCCAATTTCTTCACTTTCGGGTGGTTGGCAAACTAGAGTTAAGCTTGCAAGTTTGCTCTTAATGGAACCAAATTTGCTTCTGCTTGATGAACCAACAAACTTCTTGGATTTACGCACCCAGATTCTTTTAGAGCATTTTTTGGTCAACTATAAAGCAGCCTGCCTGATTGTTTCCCATGATCGCACCTTTCTCGGGGCAACCTGTGATCATACTTTGGATCTTTCCATGGGCAAACTTACAGCCTTCCCAGGCAAGGTTGATGCATACTTGGAGTTTCTCCAAGAAAAAAAGATGCACGAAGAGCGATCGAATCAAGCCGTGCTTGCGAAAATGAAACACTTGGAAGAATTTATCGCGAAGAATAAGGCGCGTGCCAGTACTGCAACTTTGGCGAAATCCAAGGAAAAGCAACTCGGACGCCTAGAACTTACCAAAATCGAATCCGCTCAGCCCGTTGCAAGAATTCGCCCTCCTCGAATTACCCCTCGCAAAGGCCCTGCTTTACGATGCAAAAATCTTAGTATCGGCTATCCGGATCGAACCATTGCTTCTGATGTTAATATCGAAATTGACCACGGCATGCGCTTTGCAATTGTTGGGGATAACGGGCAGGGGAAAACCACTTTCCTGCGTACCTTGGTTGATTCACTGAAACCAGTTACCGGGGAAGTTCGATGGGGCCATGGTTGTTCGATTGGTGTTTATGCACAACATGTTTACACCAGTCTTTCAGAAAAACAAACGGTTTTGGAATACCTTTACCAAAACGCAGCTAAGGGTAAAAAAGATCAGGACATCCTAGAAGTTGCTGGTTCGTTTTTATTCAGAGGTATGCATGTTAAAAAGCCCGTTTCTGTTCTCTCTGGTGGTGAACGCGCCAGGCTTTGCCTTGCGGGATTAATGTTGAGCGACTTGAACATTCTGATTCTTGATGAACCAGGAAATCACTTGGATGTTGATACGGTTGAATCCCTTGCAGAAGCTTTAACCAATTACGAAGGAACGGTGATTTTTACGAGCCATGATAGGCATTTTACCAAAACAGTTGCTACCAGCATCATCGAGGTTCGCGATAGTCGAGTGACAATTTATAGCGGGCAATATGATAATTATCTTTACAAAGTGAATAAGGAAATTGAAGCGGGTGAAAGAGAATTAGCTTCCCAGAAGACTAAAATTCCCCAGGCGGTTGCCAAGCCTGTAAAGCCTGAAGTTGCAGTTCCGAAAAATGTTGATCGCGATCCTGCCAAGGAAATTAAGCTGGTTGAAAAAAGTATCGCACAACTTGATTCCCAGAAGCGAACCCTTAATGCACAGTTACCCAAGGTAACCGACATCGAGGAATTGGATCGGTTGGAAAAAGAGTTGGTTCAGGTAACCGAAAAATTATCTGCTGCAGAAGATCTTTGGAGCCAGTTGAACGATGAGATTCAGGAACTCTAGGCTTTCCTAAGTATTTAGCTGTAAACCGTTTCTGTTTGCGAATTCGCGTTCATAGGTTTAGGGCTTTTAATCTTTGTTGCAATTCTCAATACTTTGCAAATAGAAATCACCCACCCGGTTGCATCAATTTCCCACCAGCGGTGCCCATGGTAGGCAGCAGCGGGTTGTGCGTGGTGGTTGTTGTGCCAACCTTCACCGAAGGTGACCAATGCGACCCACCACAAGTTGCGCGATTGATCGGAAGTAGTGTAATTTCGATAGCCCCAAATATGTGTTGCGGAATTGATTAGCCAAGTCATATGCCAGACCATTGCAGTTCGTAAACAAAAACCCCACAAGAAGCATGAAAGTCCGCCAAAGCCTAGAAGAACCGCACCTAGCAGTATATTCCAAAAAACATAAGTGCGGTTGAAGAATATACAGCAGCGGTCTTGAAGTAAATCTGGGGTGTATTTTGCGATTAGAACTTCATGAGTTTGTTTATTACGGCGAGGTATTAACCATAAAAAATGCGACCATAAACTGCCATCTAGCGGTGAATGAGGGTCGCCCTGTTGATCGGATCTTGCATGATGAATTCGATGGCTCATGGCCCAATCGAGTGGCCTGCCTTGCAATGCTAATGCGCCTGCAAGATGGGCGAACCATTTTGCGATAGGGTTTAGTTTAAAACCACGGTGGGTAAGCATTCGGTGGTAACAAAAAGTGATACCTATGCAACCGGTGTAGCAATAAAGTGCGATCAAGCAGGCCAGGCCTTGCCAAGAAAAGTAAAAAGGAGCAATCAATGCACCAATGTGGATTAATGCAATTGCTCCAAAAGTGGGCCAATGGATTGGTCTGTTAAGAATTTTTACTTCAAAAAATGAGGTTTCAATGTCCGAAGGCGAATCTGTGACGATTACATTCATCTTTTTACCTGGTGCCTTTTGGACTGAAATTGGTTTGCATTGCTTGTAAACATTAGCCCAAGGTATGGGAGTCTGGTGAGTAGGTCAACTAGAGTTTGGCTTTTGTGGTGTTAAAATAGCTATATTTCTAAGTTTGCAAGCTGGAGAGGTGAAAACCTAGCTATTGATTTCGGGAATTGGATTTAACGCAAGTAGCTGAGCATTTGGGTTGAGTAAAGCTGATATTAGCCGGGAAATTGGAAGTGCACTTGACGGGAATCGAACCTGTAACCTTCGGTTTCGTAGACCGATGCTCTATCCAGTTGAGCTACAAGTGCATCTTTCCAATGATATGAATATAGGACTGAAAAGCCCAGAAGTCAACGCAGTGGCTTTATATATAAGCATGAAACTAGCGGTAAATGCTGGAAAAGCTTAGTTAATAAGGGGTGATGACGATTCGGTAATTTGTATCGGTTGGAATGATTTTTAAGCTGCGCCCATTAGGTTCTCAGTAGAATTTCAGCCCTCCTGATTTGCATCCTTGGTTGTTATGTTGCATTGTTCCCTGAAGACTCACCTTTGTCATCAGGAGGATGCACCCGTGTTAGGTAAAAGAATCTTTTTAATTCCCGCGTTACTAGGCTTGATGAATTCAAGCACTGGCTATTCACAACAAATTCCATCAACCTTGGACCCCCAGGTTATTGGAAAATCATCCATTCAATCTGCAGATGTCAAGGATCAAAACCTTGCCAACCAGATTGCAAAAAGACTACAGGAAAGTGGTCTACTTCATGATTTCAAAATTGAAATCAAAGTTTCAGGTGGAAATGCAGAGCTCGAAGGCGTGGTAGGTACCACTTCCCAAAAAGATTCAGCACTAAGCGTTGCTAGGCAAACCAGCGGATTAATTCAGGTTGTTGATAAACTTCAGGTTCTTCCAGAACCTAGCGCTAATGTAATCATTCAATCCGCCCAAGTACCTATGCCCCAACCTTTTCCTGGTTCATCAGGGAACATGCCAATTAATTCGGGCATGAGACCAATGTCTGCACCAGGAGCAGGCCAGATGATTCCAGAACCAATTCCCGTGGGCCAAAGTGGCGCATCGTATTCGTATGATATGAATCCGCCTAAGATGCCTCCTTATGCATGGCCAAGTTATGCCCCTCACAATAATTATTCCAGAGTGGGTTACCCCGAAGCGTATCCTGCAAGCGCATGGCCCTTCATTGGCCCAGTATACCCGTTCCCAAAAGTACCTTTAGGCTGGCGCTCGGTAAAATTAGAATGGGACGATGGTCATTGGTGGTTTAGCCAAACTGCGACCAAGCATAATTACTGGAAGTTGCGCTACTGGTAACGGATAGTGACAAAATAATACAGAGAGAGCCATCCTTTTTAGGGTGGCTCTTTTCGTTTTCAAGGTGTTTTAAAGAATTGTAGGGGTCGATATCAACAATCACTTCGAGGCCTGAAATGGGTTTCATTTTTCCGAGTGCAACTTGAATGAGTTGGTGAAGGACTGTGTGTTTTTCTGCATGAAGTTGCACATGGAAGCGGTGATATTCTTTAAGTTTGAAAACAGGCGCTTCCGTGGGGCCAAGTATTTTAAGCTTTCCCGAGCCTTTTATTTCGGTTGTTGCAAGACGAAGTTGCTCACCTAATTCATCAGAGAAAGTGGCAGCGGCTTCCGCAGATTTTGAACGGATTACGATCCGTGCCAACCTGCAGAATGGCGGAAAGAACAATGATTGACGGTGCTTGATTTCTTCGTCAACAAAAGAAATAAAATCGTGTTTTGCGGCAGAAACAATCGCGGGATGCTCTGGGTAATAGGTTTGGAAATAGACCATCCCGGGTTTGTCGCCTCTTCCTGTTCTTCCTGCAACTTGAGAGAGAAGTTGGAATGTTCTTTCGGATGCGCGAAAATCAGGAATATGAATGCCTGTATCCGGATTGATTACCCCTACCAACAGCACGTTGGGGAAGTCCAACCCCTTTGCAATCATCTGGGTACCAACAAGAATATTAACTAGACCTTCCCGAAAGGCGTTGAAAATATACTCATGGCTGCCTGGTTTTGTGGTTGAATCAGAATCCATCCGCCTGATGACTTTGTCAGGGAACAGTTTGGTGATTTCTTCTTCAAGTTTTTCGGTGCCCATACCTTTAAACTGGATAGTTTCAGTTTTACAAGTATCGCATCGGGTTGCAGGCTTTTTCTCATCGCCACAATGATGGCACAGGAGTATGTTTTTTCGTTTGTGGAAAGTCATTGCGAGGTCGCAGTGCTTGCAATTTTCGACGGTTTTGCAGGTGGGGCCTTGGATGAAGGTGTGAACGCCCCTGCGGTTGAGAAAAAGCATAACCTGCCCGTTTTGGCTTAGGGCGCGTTTCATTCCTTTTTGGAGATCTTCGCTGATCATTCCGCGAAGGTTCGGAGAGGCGGGAGGGGATGTTTTCATGTCAACAAGATAAACTGGTGGCATGGGCAGATCGCGAACTCGTTTTGAGAGGGTGAGCATTTTGTAGTTGTTTTTGCAGGCGTTGTGCCAACTTTCAAAGGAAGGGGTTGCAGAGCCCAAAACAATAGGGATATCAAGCATCCGGGCGCGTTTAACTGCAATATCTCTGCCATGATATCTTGGCGTGTTATCTTGTTTGAATGAGTTTTCATGCTCTTCATCAATAACGATCAGTCCGAGATTTGGGCATGGCGCAAAAACCGTACTTCTGGGGCCGATCACCACATCCACTTTTCCTTCTGCCACCAACTTCCAATTCTTCCCCCGCTCTGCTTCTCGCAAGTTGCTGTGAAGCACCACGATTTTCGAAAACCTTTTTTTGAAGCGATAAACCGTTTGGGGCGTAAGGCTTATTTCAGGAACCATCACGATGGCTTGTCTGCCATTTTTTATGGTAGCTTCGATGGCTTCGAGATACACCTCGGTTTTGCCGCTTCCGGTAACGCCATGCAAAAGGAAAGTGCAAAACTTGCCCGAATGAACTTGGTCTGTAATCGTTTTGGAAACAGAGATTTGTTCCGCATTCAAATGGATGGAAGGATCTAAGGGGATTGTTTGCAAAGCGCCAAAAAAAGCCTGATCTTCGTCTATTGCAGTTTTTATTAACCAATCTGTTTCAACAAGGCGATTAACCACACTAGGGTTGCAGCTTGATTTTATGCAAAGATCTTTGATGGCAATGGGATGGTGCAGGTGAAGTTGTTCAAAGATGCGGGTTTGTTGGGGGCTGAATTTTTTAGTTGCAGAAGACATGCGGAATTTTTCGCTGAAATCCACGATGAAAACTTTGGGAGTGGTAGCCCCGGATCTTACCCAGGCAGGGACCACCGCCTGTAGTACCTGCCCCCAGCCGCACAAATAATAATCTGCTATCCATTTGGTGAATTCCAGTAGATGCGCTGAAACCAATGGTTCTTCATCCATGATGGCAAAGATTGATTTTAATTTGGGATCAGAAGGAATATGTTTGGTTTCTACGCAAAATCCAATGGTTGGCTTATTGCCTTTGCCCAAGGGCACTTTGACCCGTTTGCCCTTTTTAATGGAGTCAAAAAGGTCATTTGGGATGATGTAGGAGAAGGGCTTTCGTAACGGACGATCGAAAACGATGTCCGCAACAAAAACCAGATTATCTTGGACTGGATTGTCCATGTAAAAATAAATACCACGGTGGCCAAAGTTATAGAGAACTATGGCATTCTCTCAAATATTTGCTCGTAGGCAAACACCGCGGCGCAAGATTTCGATTAGAGCCTATGTTAAATCGAAATATCTGAACCACGTAAAGTATGAGTTTCAGCACGATTGAGGTCTGCCAATTTTTGCCTTTTTACCTTGTCAAGCGAAACAAAAGCATCTGTTTCCGGGTCATAACCGATAACTTCGCCAGTTTCGAGTTGGTAGACCCATGAGTGAACTCGGAGTTGATTTTTATCTAAGGCCTCTTTAACAGAGGGAAATGTTTTTAAATTTTCAACTTGTTGCAAAACATTTCGCTCGATGGTGTAGTTGAGGAGCTTATCTCCTGATAACTCATTTAATTTAGACCGGACATCATCAGCAATTGGGGTGGCGTAGCTTAACCACTTGGTCACAGCAGGCATGACATCATTATTTGATAAACCCATAATGCTTTGAATAAGTCCATTCATTGCACCGCATTTGGAATGTCCGCAAAGAATAATATCACGGATACCCAAGTGTTTGATTGCGTATTCGACGGTAGCTTCTTCAGCACCTGAAAAATGGTTGTGTGGAGGGACTAAATTTCCTGCATTTCGGAGAATAAATAACTCCCCGGGTTCAGTCTGGGTTAAAAGGTTTGGGTTAATTCTTGAATCTGAACAAGTTATAAAAAGAGCAAGCGGACTTTGACCTTTTCCTAGTTTTTGAAAAAGTTCTTCTTTTTCAGCAAAAACTCGTTTTTGAAAGCCAAAAACACCTTGAATTATTCTTGTCATTATGATGATTCCTGATTATAAATACACAGTATTATGTAGCCACTAACCTAATTTATAGTGCCTATTAATAAAGTTTATCAAGGAGGGTAGCAACCATAAAATAAATAAATGTTAAATATGTTGTGCGTGAAATCATAATAGCTTACTTTTAAAAAAATATAGACAGTACAAAATATTTCAAAAGGTATTAAGGAATGAGTGATCAAATTTCAAGCTGCCCGACTCAAGAAGAGCTCAGAAAATGTGTATATAATCAGATGTCTGCGAATGAAATTGAGACTCTTAAGTCGCATGTGAAAATGTGCCCTAAATGCAGGGTTTCTTTTACCGCTATACTCAAAGAAAAAGTCGGTCAAGAGAATCAGGGGATTGGACCTATTCCACCAGGAACTAAAGCGGGGGCGAATGCCTCATCCAATGCTCCAGTAGAAGCGATGCAAAAGCCGGAAAATGCTGCGCAGCAAAAAACAGATCAGCCCTTGTATTCGACCCAGCAAAAAGCCATAACTCCCCAATTAAAACCAGCGTATGCATTTCTTGACCCACCGACTAAACCGGGTGGTATTGGTTGCTTGGGTGATTACGAGTTGATTCGTGTGCTGGGTGAGGGTGGTATGGGGATTGTTTTTGAAGCCGACGATAAAAGGTTAGGTAGAAAAGTTGCTTTAAAAGTGCTTCGACCTGAATTAACGGATGAATCATTTCGCCAGAGATTCGAACGCGAAGGTAAAATTTCCAGCAGTATACAAGATGATAACATTTGCTTGGTTTATCAGGTTGGTGTTCATAATTCCGTTTCCTACATGGCGATGGAGTTCTTGAAAGGTGAAGACCTTGACGAGAAATTAAAAAGAGATGGCTGGTTACCAATACCTGTAGTATTTAAAATTGCCAAACAAATGGCGTTGGGCCTTGCAGTTGCTCACGAGAAAAAATTGATTCATCGAGATATCAAGCCTGCCAACATATGGCTTGAAGCTGGTGGTCCAGGTGGTGATTTTAAAAGGGTGAAGATATTGGACTTCGGGCTTGCAAAGTCGACTGAAGTGGAAAGCACGCTAACTGCAAAAGGGATGATAGTTGGCACCCCTAATTACATGGCACCCGAGCAGATTTGCGGAGAGCCCTTGGATGAAAGGGCCGATTTGTTTAGTTTGGGCTGCGTTATGTATCGTATGTTATCTGGTAAAATTCCATTTGAAAAAGAAAACACTTTGGCTGTTCTTCATGCTGTGGTTGAATCTGAAATTCCATCTCTTAATGATTTAGACCAAAAGCTTCCTAAAGAAGTGTATGGGTTGATGACTAAATTGCTTTCCAAAAATCCCGCGGATCGGCCAGCCACAGCAAGAAAAGTTGTGGCCATGATTGAAGCTATTGAAAGTAGTGGCTTGGAAAACCAAAGCAGCAAGGTATTGAGCTCTATGCTGTTTAAGGCACCTGCCATCCAAATGCAGAAAAAGTCGAAAATTCCCGTAGGTGCAATTATTGGTGCTGGCGTTATTTTGGTTGCTGCTATAATCGGAATTATACTTTTGGTTTCTAAGTTTTTCGATGGCGTAAAAAGTTAGAGCCACCGTTGGATTTTGACATAATCTTTTATTTGAATTCTTATTAAAATTTTGGGATTAACTATGATTGAGTATGATCGTTATAGTTGGTGGCGAGTTATTTTTTCGTTTGAAGGCTCCGTGCTTCCGCACGTGTTAGGACGGGTGGGGCTTTTGACCACATTTAGTATTTTGGTTTGCGGAACTAATGATTATGTATTTAGTATTTTTTATGAGAGGCTTCCAAAACTAAATCCTATCGGTCATACGATTTTAGGCACATCCCTTGGTTTGCTCATTGTTTTCCGAACAAATTCGTCTAATGCACGCTATTGGGAAGGTCGTTCCCATTGGGGAATGATGGTAAATACTTGTCGTAGTTTGGCACGGGTGGCAAAAATATATGGGTCTAGTGCAAGTGAGTTCGCAACTATGCTAACTGCATATGTTGTGTGTGTTAAAGAAAATTTGCGTGGAACAAAAAACTTCAACATGCTTTCTTCGTTGTTGAATGGCAGGCAATACGAAAAAATGATTGCTGCAAATAACCCCCCTTCGATGATTGCAACTTATCTAAGTGCTTTAATTAAAAAAGAAATAGATAAGGGGGAAATCCCTATTCAAATTATTGAGCGCATGGAAGAGCAAGTGATAAAGTTGCTGGATGCTCAAGGTGGGTGCGAAAAAATCCTAAAGACTCCTTTGCCTTTTGTCTATGCCTCGCTAATCAAACAAGTGCTGTTTGTATATCTTTATACCCTCCCCTTTGCATTGGCAACCGATATGGATTGGGCAACTCCTTTGGTTGTGGCCGTGGTTGGTTTCGGTATGTTTGGAATTGAAGAGGCTGGTGTAGAAATTGAAAACCCATTCGGAATGCAAATGAACGATTTACCGCTTGAAAAAATCTGCGAGACTATTTCTAAGGATGTTGCTGATATCGCCAAATCGTAGTTTTTAGTTTTGCAAATCTTCCCAAAGGCTTTCTCTTAATTCTGTAGGAAGATTGTGAGATTCTGCAATGAATTGGTTTGATGAAAGGGAGAATTTCGCGGGAGTTCTTCCATCTTTAAGAATCATTTTTGCTTCTTCATCAAGAAAAAAACGAATCCAAAGAGAATTGCCTAATGAAAGATCTTCAGGCCTTTTCGTGGTAAGGTCGCAAGGAATACTCTTGTTTAAAATCAACCTTAGATTATCTCCCCGAAAATCCTTGAGAGAAAAGGCTGAACTATTCACTGTATCCGGTAAGTTTTGCGGGTCTAAAAGGAAGGCTGCTTGAAGGGTATTTGCTTCTGGTATAAGTCGATTGTAAACATTCAATTCGTTTTGCATAACCTTAGGGTCGGCAATTTTTGTGAGTCTGAATATTTCTTGAACTCGAAACCATAAAGTTTGTCTGTTTTCAAAAATAAGTGAAATCGAAGAACCCAGTCTGACTTTCCGATATTTTTCGATGTAACGGATATGGCTTTCAAAGAATTTTTTTCGTTGGGATTCAAAATCATCCAAAGGAAGAATATCTTTTAATTCCAACTTTTGCATATGTAACAGCCTTTTAACTGTTAGAGAAACCAGTAGTTTTAGACTCTTCTTGCAATAAAGGTTTGTTGGCATCAATGCCAAACCATAAGGCTGCGCCTACCATGTAAACAAGCCCAAACATGATTAAATTGAATTGGTAGCCATTGAATTGAGCCGATGCTAAATCATCACCAATTAATTTGGTAGAGTTTTCAATAGCTTGTTCAATGCGGAAATTAGATTTAGACCATTCGAGGATTTTTCCTGTTAAAATAGTTACAACAAACCCGCCTAAATTTCCGATCATATTCATGGTACCAGAGACGATTGCGGCATGTTTTTGACCAATATCCTGACAAGTGGCCCAAGTAGCCCCCATGGTTAAATCGTTGCAAAATCCTGCAAAGGCAATACTGATGGCAAAGAACATTGCGTCTTTCTGATTCAAGAAATAGAGCGCTGAAAAATAGCACAAGCCACAAGCGATATTTCCAAAAACTGCAGGAGTTCGTCTGGCCCAAGTTCTTGATTTTCCTTGTCTTAAAAACCAGTCGGTTGCAAAGCCACCGATAAAACAGCCAAAGGCCCCTAAAAGCAGTGGGCCACCTTTGTAAAGCGCACCGAGCCAATCTTGAGACTTTACCTGAAATTGTTCACTCATAATTGCAGGCAAATAGTTAAGATTGAAATACCATCCGAAATTTAAGCAGAAGTACATCGCACACAAAAACACCATGTTCCTGCTCGCAAAAAGTTTTCCCCATGGAATGTGGGCGTGGGCTTGTTCAGTCTCACCA
>JAPLNF010000249.1 GCA_026692965.1 Planctomycetota bacterium | reverse complement strand
GCTTTATCGGCTTCCAACAATTCGCCTTTGGTTTCTTTGCCATCCACCCACATGGTGAATTTGTTCACAGAAGCACCTTTAGGAACAGGAAAAATATAAGTGGCTTCCAAAGGCCTATCACTATGGTTGTAAAAAACCTGCTCAACCATGGTTTCAGCGATTTGATCTTCGATTTTAAAATCAACAATTTGTTTGATGAGAATCAGTGGTGCAATTTTTTTGTCTTCTGGAATCAAAAGGCCTCTTGCCATTAAAACAGAGGGATTTATTAGAACGGCTAAGCCAAGAATGATTGTAAATTTATTTAACATGATGCACCCATGAAATTGAATTAGTATTGGTTCTAAAATTAAGACGAGTTAGGGCGTCGGAGAGATTGAAAAAAACAAAGGACAACCGTCTTCCTAGTTCGCCCATCTTCCAAAAAATAGGCAATATAGCTAGACCTTTAGCGATGCATTAGTGGTGGGACTAAACTTGTAACAGTTAAACCACTTTTAAAACTAAGGTATACACCCAATAAAAACGATTAAATAGAAGATATTCCAGTATGAGGTTTTCTTACAATGTTTAGCCGTCGAAATATTCTCTCCCTTGGGCTAACAGCATTATGTTCGCAATTTTCTTTTGGCACTACCGCTAAAAAGAAATTCCTGATCCTAATAGAAGGTGCAGGCGATTTCCAAGCAGTCGCAAAAGTTTTGGAAAAATCGCTCGATCTTTTGCCCCCAAACATGGAGCTACAGCGTTTCCACTGGTCCCACGGGTATTTAAGAATTGTTGCAGATCAAACAGATCTGGCTCATATTTCAGAAAATGGCGAAAAGCTCGCTAGTTCTATTCGAATCATACAAAAACAACACCCAGATGCTGAAGTCAACATTCTCGCCCATAGTGCAGGAACTTCCGTTGCACTTGCTTGCGTTTCCCTGCTGAACGAAAACACCATCGATAGGCTAATTCTTTTGGCGCCTTCCGTATCCAAGGATTACCCAATTATTCCTGCTATTGCAGCAGTAAAAGATAGTGTTCATGTTTTTTACAGCCATGAAGACACCTTCATTCTTGGACCAATTTTAAAATTCACAAAAACCGCTGATCTCAGAAAAACTCAGAATGCAGCGGGAAGATATGGTTTTATCCCAGCAACAAGAAACCGCGAAGAAGAATTACTGGTTGCAACAAAACTTAAGCAATATGCTTGGAAAACTGAAGATGCTTCGATTGGGAATAACGGTGGTCACTATGGTGCTTATGGCCAACCATACATGAATAAAAAAGTGCTACCCCTGCTATTTAGCAACCCACCCACAAGAATGACCAGTGCTATGCCTTAGTTTTCTGTTCTTAAAACTACAAGCACTTTAATACCGGACTGATTACTGGATTTGACAGTTTCGAGGTATTGCTTTACTTCAACGCTATTGACCAGATTTTGTGTTGCACTGAAAGATACCGCCAAGGCTGGGCTCTTATTCTTTTTCAATGATTGCAAAGAGCTACCTTTGGTTGGTTCGGTTGATTCGTTGACAGGTTTAGCAGAGGCGTTGACGGAAGAACCACCCTGCTCTGTTGGTTCAAATCCCAAAACAGACTTCATGGTTTTACGGTCATTTGAAGATAATTCCGAGACAACTAAAGCCTCCCAGAAAGAATTACTTGAGGGACCTTTAGCTACATCCTTAGTCAGCGGGGGCTTTTCTTGCCCCAGCAACTGCGCTAGATCGTTAACATTAGCGTTCTCAAGGTAAATCATGTAATTAACTGGTGACTTATCATTTTTGTTTTTTAATCGCATGAGAGTGCTTACATCCGAATGAACATAATACCCCGTCTTGTTTAGATTCATTTTAAGTTGAGCAAACGCAGCAGTTTTATCCTTGCATAAAAGCTCTATTTTCAAGCGAGCATCATGGCTGATAACTTTTGAAAGAACTCTGCCAGTTACTTCACCATCAACATCTTTTTTGCGCAGAACCCATGGTAAAGGCGCATCCACCTTGATCAAATTAAAAGTTTCATTTGCAGGTGCTGCAAGCAATTCTTTACCTTTTGATGCTATGTCAGAGGATTTGTTTTTTTGCCCTAGAAGGGGGCGCATCTTTGCAGATTTATCATTCTCTTTATTTAGGTCTGGAGGCACAGGAAGCAAATTTTGCTTCTCTTGCATTGCAATTAGTTCAGCCTTCTTGATGGATTCTGCATTATCTGCTTGCGCATTCTTGTCGTTTTCAACATTTTGGTTTGAGGAACGAGCCAACTGCCCTTTTACTTGTTCATTTTCCTGCATCGCTAAAAAAGCATTAACTGCGTAAAAAGATATTGAAGTGGTAACAGCAAGAATCGTAGCCACCGCAACTAGCGAAAACCAAGGCTTCATCATCAGATCATCACGCTTGTTTAAATGAGCAATTCGAGACAAAGGCTTGACCTTAATATTACAAAGGATTTTTTGTGTTAATTCATAACTGCATTCCATTGGAACCTGATTGCGAATCATCAAGGCATCTTGCTTCAATAAACGCAGCAATTCTCGAAATTCGGCTGAATTTTGCAACAATTCATTTACTTCATTCTGCATGCTTGAAGGAAGTTCACCATCAACAAATGCAGTCAGCAACTTCAGTTCGTGTTTTTTCATAAATCAGCTCTTTCCTTGTCTATCTTTTCCAAGATCGCCCTTAATTCTAGTCTTGCCCTATGCAAACGGCTTCTTACCGTTCCAACTGGCACACCAAGCGATAAAGCAATCTCTTCGTAGGAAAAACCTTCTATTTCCTTTAACACCAGCCCTGCCCTATGATCCAGCGAAAGCAACCCTAGGGCCTTTTCCATCAAGGTTTTACCCTCTTCATCTTCCATGTTTTTCATGGGGCTCGCGTCATCTGAGGGCAAAGTTATCTCACCCTGGCTATCAGTCTGGCTATTTAAGGATAAGGCGGGCTTGCGTTTCCGTCTTTGACTAATCGCAAGGTTGTAAGTAATCCTAAAAAGCCAAGTATAAAATTTTGAGGTCCCCCGAAAACTACCCAAACCTTTAAAAGCTTGCGAAAAAGTATCCTGAGCCACATCTTCCGCATCTTCAACGCTGCCCAAAAGCCTATACGCCAAGCTGTAAACCTTTGTATTGTAACGCCTTACGATGACATCAAAGGCCGAAGTATTACCTTCAAGCACCAGTCGAATCAGAGTGTGGTCATCTAAGGAATTCACTTTAACCCTAGTTAGTTAGACGCAATTTGTTGCAAAAGGTTCCCTTAATTAGGCTTTTATCCAAGTTTTCTTAGGGTTCCCGATAAACTGAACTAATCTCATCTTTTTGAAAATTTAAACAGCATCTGCTTTAGCGGTCTCGTTCATTTTGCCAATTGTTAACCCTTAATTGGGAATTACCCCACAAGTTTCTCTTATAATCAATTCTATCTGCAACGCGACAACCGAACTACGGTAAACATCCAAGGTTAATGGGAATTATTAAAGCTGAAGATACTCAATCGATTGTGGTTCGAGGGGCACGAGAGCACAACCTCCGGGATATCAGTTTGGTTCTCCCAAGAAACCAACTCATTGTTTTTACGGGGGTCAGTGGATCGGGCAAAAGTTCGCTTGCGTTTGACACCCTATACGCTGAAGGCCAAAGGCGTTATGTAGAATCTTTATCGAGCTATGCAAGGCAATTTCTGGGCCAACTCCAGAAACCCGATGTCGATTTTCTTTCAGGCTTATCACCCACGATCAGTATTCAACAAAAATCCGCAGGCAGGAATCCCAGAAGCACTGTTGGCACCATTACAGAGATTCATGATTACCTTCGCGTTCTTTTTGCTAGGATTGGACTTGGCCATTGCCCTGATTGTGGTAACCCCATCACCGCCCAATCCAGAGAACAAATTCTAGCGCAAATTTTAGTCCTGCCCAAAGGCACTAAATTTCTAATTCTTGCCCCCCTGATTCGAGGCCAAAAAGGAGAATACAAAGATCTTTTCGAAGATCTTCAACGCAAAGGTTTTGTTCGTGCCAGGGCAGATAAGAAAGTCTTTCGGTTGGGGGAAGACATCAAGCTTGATCGCAAAATCAAACACGATATCGAAGTAGTTATCGATAGGCTGAAAATTGATGATGATTTGCGTTCCAGGCTCGCAGAGGCGGTTGAACAAGCGCTTCAACAATCCAAAGGCTCTCTTATTGTTGCTATCGAAAAAGAGGATGGCACCTACGACGACATTTTGCTTTCTTCGCATTACGCATGTTTGCAATGCAATAAAAGTGTAGAGCCCCCTTCCCCGCAGTTATTCAGCTTCAATAGTCCGCATGGCATGTGCATGCAATGTGATGGCTTGGGTATTTCCTATAGCTTTGATCCTGATTTGATGGTGCCTGACCCTTCCCTTAGCTTTAGTCAGGGCGCGATTGCCATTCTCGGAAAAATTCAAGCAATGGGTCGCTGGCGCAGACATATCTATGCTGGGGTAGCCAACACCCTTGGCATCGACCCCAAAGCTGCTTGGAAAGATTTACCTAAACAACATCAGGATTGGCTTCTCTTTGGAAGCGGCGATACTCATATCGTTTACGAATGGAAGATGCGTGGCGGTGGGGTTTGGAAGCATGGTGGAATCTGGGAGGGAGTTGTGCCCCAGCTACAGGTAAGCTTCAAGAAAACTTCTGCAGGGCCCAGAAAGTATCAACTCGAAAAATACATGCGGGTTATGAAATGCTCTGCCTGCCATGGCCAACGCCTAAACCCTCAGGCACGCTTTGTTAAAATTGCAGGCAAGTCACTTGTCGATCTTTGTTCTCTTCCTGTTTCAGAACTGGCTGAGTGGCTTGATCCAATCAATGGCGTCCTCGCAAAAAAAATCTCTCCCATTCACGCTCTCATTGCTGATGAAGTGCTGAAAGAACTTCGTGGAAGGGTTGGCTTTCTTTTAAACCTTGGGCTTCATTATCTTTCACTTGAACGATCTGCACCTACGCTTTCTGGCGGCGAGGCTCAGCGCATTAGGCTAGCTGGCCAAATAGGCTGCGGCCTTGTAGGCGTTCTATATATCCTTGATGAACCCAGTATTGGATTGCATCCCAGAGACAACGAACGGCTCATCGAAAGCCTGAAGCGACTGCGCGATTTTGGGAATACCGTTATCGTGGTCGAGCATGATGAAGATACCATGCGGGCTGCTGATTTTATTGTCGACTTCGGACCTGGGCCTGGCATCCGTGGTGGCGAAATCGTAGCCACAGGTTCCTATGATGAAATTGTCGCAAACAAAAACAGCCTCACTGGCAAATATCTTTCTGGCAAAATCACCATCGATGGGCCGCCCAACAGACGCAGCGGAAACTCTAAAGTAATCACCGTCACTGGCGCAAAACATCACAACCTTAAAAACATTAACGCAGAATTCCCTCTTGGGAAGTTCATTTGCGTTACAGGGGCTAGCGGCTCTGGTAAAAGCTCTTTGGTTAACGATATTCTTAGGCGCGGGCTTTCTGTTCTTTTAAACAAGGCTACAAATTCAGATCCCGATGCGGAAGTTCAGGAAGATCCTGAAGAAGTGATTCATGCATCTAAGATGCCCCCGGGCGAGCATGATTCCATCAAAGGCTACCAGCACATTGATAAAGTAATCAACATTGATCAAACCGCAATTGGTAGAACTCCACGCTCAAATCCTGCAACTTATATCAAAGTGTTTGACGAAATAAGAGCACTTTTCGCAGAGTTGCCAGAAGCTAAGATTCGTGGGTACCAGAAAGGTCGCTTTAGTTTCAACAGGCCGGGCGGCAGATGCGAAGCGTGCGAAGGAAATGGTAGCAATCGTCTTGAAATGGATTTCCTCGCTGATGTTTGGGTCCCCTGCCCTGTTTGCGAAAGCAAGCGGTTCAATAGGGAAACTCTGCAAGTGCGCTTCAAAGAAAAGAACATCCAAGAAGTGCTGGAAATGGACATCCAGCAGGCGGTTGAGCACTTCCAAAATATTCCCAAAATTCACAGCATGCTTAAAACCCTTCACGATGTCGGGCTTGATTACATGAAGCTTGGACAACCTGCACCCACCCTTTCAGGCGGTGAGGCGCAGAGAATCAAACTCGCAAAAGAACTTTGCAAAAGATCCACAGGCAAAACACTTTATCTTCTTGATGAACCTACCACTGGGCTTCATTTTGAAGACATTCGAAAACTCTTGCAGGTGCTTCACGGATTTGTTGATGCAGGCAACACCGTTCTAGTCATCGAGCATAATCTTGATGTTATCAAGACCGCTGATTGGATTATCGACTTGGGGCCAGAAGGTGGCAAAGGCGGCGGCGAAATCCTATTTTCAGGAACCCCCGACGACTTACAAAAATGCAAAACCTCGCATACTGGCAGTGCTTTAAAGAATCACCTGCACCCTAAATCCAAAGGACTCAAGGCAGGAAAATCCGACCTGAAGAAAAAAGGCGCACAGCAACCTTTGAAGTTCATCGAGGTCGCTGGCGCACAACAGCATAACCTTAAAAATGTTAGTGTTTCTATTCCAAGAGATAAAATGACGGTTTGCTCAGGCCCCAGCGGGTCGGGCAAAAGCTCTCTCGCTATGGATACCATTTACGCTGAGGGACAGCGCAGATACATCGAATCTCTTTCTGCATACGCTAGGCAATTTCTTGGCCAAATGCAAAAGCCCAGGGTTGAGCATGTTACAGGGCTATCTCCTGCGATTGCTATCGAACAAAAAAACAACAGTAAGAGCCCCCGCTCTACCATTGGTACCATTACTGAAATTCATGATTACCTTCGTATTCTTTTTTGCAGACTGGGTGAGCCCCACTGCCCCAAATGCAACATCCCTGTTGGCACTCAGACATCCGACGAAATTATTGCCAAGATAGAATCAATGCCAGAGGGTTCAAAGATTTACCTGATGGCGCCCATCGAGAGAAAAGGGCAGGATTCTTTCGAAGATATTTTCAACGAAATCCGCAGTGCGGGTTATCTACGGGTTCGAATTGATGGCAAGCTTTACACCCTTGAAAATCTTCCCGAAATCGACCATCGCAGAAAACACAATGTTGAAGTCGTAGTGGATAGATTGGTTATTAAATCAGGAATGCGAACCAGAATTTGTGATGCGGTTGAATCAGGCTTGGACTTAGGCAAAGGCATGCTTCATATTGCACATGTTGATGATCAATTTGCAGAAGAAAATTGGAAAATAGACAAGTATAGCCAGCATTTTTCCTGCAATAAATGCAACAGGGGCTTTGAGCCGCTTAACCCACATCACTTCTCTTTTAACAGCCCTTTAGGCTGGTGCCCGGTTTGCGAAGGCCTTGGGAAACAACAGGGCGCAAACCCTGCCCTGCTTGTTCGAAATCCATCCCTGACGTTACGCAAAGGGGCTCTGTCTGCATGGCCAGACCTTGAAACAAATGATGGATTCCTACCTTTTGCGCAGGCCATTGCCACTGGGGGTGGATTTAATCTTGATACCCCGTTTGATCAGCTTACGCCCACACAGCAACGATTCGTATTTCATGGTTCAAATGAAGACTGGCTTGAAGCTACGGTTCCTTCTTCACCTAAAAACAAGTCCAAGGTGCTTTTCCAATACAAAGGGCTCTTTCCCGCACTTGAAGAAGCCTCTAGGGTTAGCGCCTTTTATCGTGCCAAACTTGATAGCCTTGTCAGTGATGTAGCATGTGGAACTTGCAGAGGTTCCAGACTTCGTGATGATGCTTCCGCTTGTAAATTGCATTTTGGCAAAGGTTTACCATCACTAACAATCGGCGAATTAGAATCGTCTACATTAAGGTTAGGTTTGAGCTATTTCAAAGGGCTGACACTTAATGCCTCCCAGAAAAAAATCGCAGGCGAATTGGTTCGTGAAATCGTGGGTAGGTTGCAGTTGCTAGTAGATGTTGGGTTGGATTATGTAACTTTAGATCGATCGGGGCCTACGCTTTCAGGGGGGGAATCGCAAAGAATTCGACTCGCCAGCCAGGTAGGTAGCGGACTCACCGGGGTTCTTTATGTTCTTGATGAACCAACCATTGGATTACATCCCCGGGATAATCAACGCCTTTTAAAAGCTTTGCAAAAACTTCGTGATCTGGGCAACACCTTGATCATGGTAGAGCATGACCGGGAAGTAATTAGTTCTGCAGATTATCTTCTCGACTTCGGCCCTGGTGCGGGCAGCATGGGTGGCGCTATCACCGCAAGCGGAACCCCAGCACAGGTGCTTAAGTCTACTGCTTCCCTTACTGGTCAATACTTATCTGGAAAAAAAGCCATTCCTGTTCCAACCAAGAGAAGGTTATCTTCCAATAAGGCTGGTATATACCAACCTTCTGGAACACTTTGCATTCGTGGGGCTAGACAAAACAATCTAAAAAACATCGATGTATGGATACCGCTTGGTGCGTTGATTTCTGTAACAGGTGTCAGTGGTTCCGGAAAAAGTTCGCTAATCAATGAAGTTCTTTATCAAACACTCGCACGCAGATTGCACCGAGCTAAAACGCCTGCAACTGCCCATGATGATATTTTGGGGCTGGAAAATGTAGATAAAGTGATCAATGTCGATCAGGATCCGCTTGGAAATTCACCCCAATCAAACCCAGCAACTTACACTGGCGTTTTCGATCACCTGCGTGAATTATTCAGCAAGCTTCCTGAATCCAAAATCAGGGGCTATCAACCTCGAAGATTCAGCTTTAATAAACCGGGTGGTAGGTGCGATGCTTGCGAAGGAAATGGCCAAAAATGCATCGAAATGCACTTCCTACCTGATGTTTGGCTCGAATGCGACATCTGCAAAGGCAAGCGCTACAACCCAGAAACCTTAGCTGTATTGTACAAAGGGAAATCAATCGCAGATGTGCTGGAAATGCGAATAAGCGATGCTGTTGTCTTGTTCGAAAACCAACCGAAAATCCGACAAATACTTCAGACCCTAGATGATGTTGGTTTGGGTTACATGGCACTTGGGCAATCTGCTCCCACACTTTCAGGCGGAGAAGCTCAGCGCGTTAAACTTGCAGCAGAACTTGCACGGCCCAATACGGGGAAAACAATTTATATTCTCGATGAACCCACCACTGGGCTTCATTTCGACGATGTTAGAAAACTTCTGGAAGTCCTTCACCGTTTGGTTGATTTGGGCAACACCGTGGTCGTGGTTGAACATAATCTTGATGTGATTAAAAGTTCGGATTGGATCATTGATCTTGGCCCAGAGGCGGGCCCAGAAGGCGGTTTGGTCGTCGCTCAAGGTACACCCGAAGCCATTGTTACTGCTACTTGGGAAAAGCTTAATCTCTCTGATATGCCTATAAAACCCTATGGATTATCTCACACCGCAGTAGCTTTATTACCCGTTTTAAATGCCGGGCCAAGAATTGAGCGTATCCCCCATAATCCGTTAAAAGAACTTTCCGCCAAGGAAAAATCCATCAACATCAAGGATCTTGGCGGTGATGTCAAAATGCCTTGGGAAGCCGATGGCAAAAATTGGCTGATGGCAAAAATTGGCACACTATCAATCGTATTACACTCGATGGTAAACCTTGTAGATGGGAAGGCAAGGCCCTGGAGTTTCTAGATAAACTACTGCAAACAAAAAAAGCTCTTGCACCAGCAGATTGGACTGAACGAAGTGTTGTTGAATTTACCGCTACGGGAAAACCCGCAACATGGTTTTGCCATGCCCTTACTGGACACGAATGGCTTTTACGACTAGTTTTTAGGGTTCCCAAAAACTCTTTCAATGAAGATGAACTAAACTCCAGTCTGGATATTCCCACCTTAAACAACACCGAAGGCCTTGAAATATATGGCAATGAACCAAGAGTTCGGGTTGGGAACTTGAAAAAATCTCCTTGGCAACAAATCACCATCTTGGTGCATCGCCTTTCTGAAATTCAGAACGATGAATTTAAAAGCTTTATTGATTCAGCAACAGCAGCACACCTTGATCATATCAAGCGTTTGTCACTAAAACCTGAAGATCTGATGCCCTGGAAACTTCATGGAGACAAATGGCATCTCGGGGAAAAGGGGTTCCCAATTGGTAAAAAGCTTTACTGGGACAGAAATATTTTGCAAGACATACTCGATTGCGCAGGCAAATCGGGTAAAAACCTCGAAATACAATGGGACAATAGAGACTGCGTTACCTTCCGAGTAAAAGGTGTTACTCACAGTTGGATGATGGTCAAAACCAAAGGAAACGAATTTTTAGAAGTAAGACTTTCCGGACCTAGCGGGAAAGTTAATCTAGATATGGCAAAAGGAATTGGTTTTGAGCAAGAATTAATCGAGCATCGCAATGAAATGGATGTAATTGTGTTAAAATTCCGCAAGCCTGAAGACTTCACCTTGCCAAAACTTAGTGAATTCTTCAAAGAGCATCTGGGGCATTTTATCAAAATGAAATCCGAAAATTAATTACATGAACCTACAGTAATTTCTTACTACACTCTATTGGTTACAAGTGTGGTAACCCTATGAAATATGTACACCGAGTAACGGGCAACCACCACAGAAATTAAAGCACCAAGCGCAATGAATCAACAACCCCATTACCAATACTAATGTATTTTTTCGAACCTATCTTTGGCGTACACTTGCCCGATGGATTAATCCAAGGGCCTGGAATTATTACGGGTTGGTGCATCGCACTCCTGTTACTACTTTTGGGTAGCAGAAATCTCTCTAACGACGAAATCCCAAAAATATCTTTACTGACCGCGGTGTTTTTTCTAACTAGCTTATTTCCGATCCAAGTCCCGGGCGGGCCTAAAACTCACCTCCTTCTTAACGGTCTCATCGGGGTAATACTAGGGCAGCGCGCGGTTCTTGCCATTGCTCCAGCTTTGTTTTTGCAATCGCTGCTTTTCGCCCATGGCGGCTTTCTATCCCTAGGACTTAATATTTGCATCATGACCATCCCTGCCCTATTGATGAACCCATTTGCAAAAATCATTCAAAAACCGCTCATAATAGGCAACCCTTCCACCCAATTAACCATTTGTTTCTTCTTAATCAGTGCCAGCATTTTTGCAGTCACTGCAGGAATTCTTATGCTCGCTTGGCAATTTAAATATGATGAAAAATCTGAAATCGTCAAACATGTCTTGTTGTTTTTGACTTCCCCCTTATCAATTGTTGGCTTCATGATTATTTCTATGATTACGACTTGGATTTTTTTCAAATCAAGAAATGGAATGATGTTTGCCCTAGGTTTTTTCATCGGCTTACTCGGAGTTCTTTTTACCATACTTTTACATACTTCAATCATGCTGGTTTGTGCTGTTCCAAATCTGGAACCAATCATCTTTATCACTTGCATGATTCATCTCCCGCTGGCGATTGTCGAGGGATTAACGGTAGGAATAATGCTAAGTTTTCTTGGGAAAGTTAAGCCTGAAATGCTGAATCTAATTGGATACAAGCAAAATGAAGATTGCTTAACCATCAAAAACGAAACTTAAGAATTGATTAACTTATCAACTGATGAATCTTAATCATTTTGAACAATTGGAAATATTTCCTCGATAGGAATCTCCCATTCTCCCAGACCTATGTTTATTTTCGCTTGGCCCTTTTTCTGATCAATCCGAACAATACGGCCTTGCTTATCGAACCTTTGCACCAATACGACATCTCCAGCTTTTAACTGTAAACGAAAATCAGACAATGCTTTGGCTTTATCAATCTCCCGTTGTTTTGCAGCTTCTTGTTGTTTAATTAAAATATCTTGCTTACGAGCCTCAACATCAGCCTGCAAAGCCAAGGAATGCTCAATTGAAATTTCCTGTTTCTCCCTCTGCAACTTCAACAACTTTCGACCTTTACGTTTCTTTTTAAGATGCCGATGGGCTTTTCTTAAAAGCTCCATGGGAAAATCAAGACGCTTGGCAATCTTCAATGCATTGCTTTTTCCAAACCGGCCAGTCAGCAATCTGTAGGTTGGGCGCAATGTTTCTAAATCAAATTCAACAGCAGCATTTTGGGCAAAATCATGATCAATAGCGTAAGATTTCAAATCACCAAGATGGGTGGTGACCATGCCTAGACAATTTTTCTCTCCCAACCCATCAAGGATCGCACGGCCCAAGGCTGCCCCCTCGATCGGATCGGTGCCTGCTCCCATTTCATCTAATAACACAAGGCATTTTTCGCCAACTTTTTTAAATATCTCAGAAATTCTGGATATATGTGAACTGAATGTACTCAAGGATTGCTCAATACTTTGCTCGTCTCCGATGTCTGCATATACATTATCCAGTTTGGGAATAATGCATCCATCAAAAGCCGGGATGTGCATTCCAGACAATGCCATTACTGTCAAAAGGCCTACTGTTTTTAATGAGATGGTCTTACCACCCGTATTTGGGCCAGTTATCACCAACAACCTGTAATCACTCCCCAAGGTAACATCAATGGGAACAATTTTTTTAGGTTCTGCGGTAGAGCTCTGCAAAACACTTTGCTTGTTCAGCAAATCTTCAACAAGTGGATGGCGTGCTTGTTTAAGTAAAAGCAGAGACCCTTTATCAATGATCGGAGGAACCATGAGAAAAGCATTGCTAAATTTAGCTTTGCCATAAACCAAATCAAGATGAGCCAGAATCTCGAGAGAAGAAGTAATTGTGATAGAATATTTCCCAACTTCCAAACTAAGCCTTCGTAAAATCTTCCCTATTTCCCGAAGTTCTTCTGCCTTAAGAATAGACCGTTCCGAACTAAGTTTTGCAACTCGGGCGGGTTCGATATAAAGCGTATCCCCCGTACTGCTGGTACGATGAACCACGCCTTGGATTTTCATCCGGTGATTGGCAGGAATCGGCAAAACACAATGATCGCCACTAAAAGTAGCATTGGGATAGCGTAGGATTTTTTTGATCTCAGGGTCTGAAATTATTTTTCGGATCTGAACTTGAATTGCTTCTTCAATCACGGAAATTTTCAAACGAACCGCGCCAAGTTCAGGGCTCGCCATATCCAAAACCTGCCCCCTTGGATCAATGCAACCTTGGATCATTTTTGCGGTAAGACTAAAATCATCGACCGGGGCCAGCAATTCGGATAAAGTCATAAGAGTTTCATGCAATCGCATTCGATAACGATACATATGCCCAGTACATACCAACGCATCTGAAACCTGAAGAAGCTGTTCTGCTGTAAGTTGCGAGCCAATAGATGCACGCCTCACCAATAAACGAATATCTGACAACCCGGCAAAAGGTGGTGTTTGGTCAAGCGAAAGACTTTTAACCATCTCGGTCACAAGAAGGATTTCATCACGCAAAACATCAAAGCTATCCACCCTATTCATCTGAGATGCGCGTTCTTTTCCCAAGGATGTAAAGCAGTAAGATGCTGCCATTTCTCGGATTTTTGGGAACTGCAACAGTTCCAAGGTATGCAAATCGAAAGCCACAGATTCCATCCAATCGATATTATGTAAAATATTATTTTAGGGATACTAAGATTTTACTCAATAATCGTTCGGAAACATAAGAGTTATTTCCCTATAAAAACAATATGGAATCACAAGATGTAATAATTGTTGGGGCCGGAGTCATTGGGCTTAATACCGCCTATGAACTTGCCAAAAACAAATTCAAGGTAAGCTTGGTAGATCAGTTTTTACCCTACCGCAAAGCATCTTGGGCAGGCGCTGGCATTATTCCACCAGGTAACCCAAATCTGGCAGCAAACCCCATTAATTGGTTAAGGGCAAAAAGTTCTGCTATTTTTCCAGCTTTATCTGCCGAACTTCTCCAATGCACCAACATAAACAATGGGTATTCAAAATGTGGAGGCTTGGAATTAACCCCTTTTTATGAAGAATCAAATGAATTAGGTTGGGCCAAAGAACATATCGTTTTTGAAAGAATAAACTCCCTCGATCTAAAAACTTTAAACCCGCACCTTAATCCAAGAGATTACAAAACCACCTATTTTCCAGAAATGGCACAAATTAGAAATCCAAGGCATTTAAAAGCGTTAGCGGAAAGCTGCAAACTACTAGGTGTTCGCTTTTACAATGATTGCAAAATAACCGGAATAATGAAAAAAGGAGGTCGGGTCTTAGGCTTAGAATCAGAAACCGGTATTTTCACAGCAGACCAATTCATTATCACCGCAGGACCTTGGTCAGCCGATTTTTTAAAACATGAGGGAATTGAAACGCAAATCTTCCCTGTCAGGGGGCAAATGCTTTTATTACAATCCCCTCTTCCCTTAAAAGAAATAATCCTTAAAGACAAACACTACATCGTTCCAAGAGGTGAAGGCTTGGTATTAGTTGGTTCAACAGAAGAAGAAGTAGGATTTAATGGGGGCACCACCGCAGAGGGGAAAGAACATCTTTTTAAAATAGCCTGCGATCTGATTCCAGAATTTTCAAATGCAAAAATAATTGAACAATGGTCAGGCTTGCGACCCGGTTCCAGCAAAAGTACACCCCTAATAGGAAAATCACCAGCATCAGATAACTTATATTTCGCAACCGGGCATTTCCGCCAAGGATTGCAAACCTCGCCTGCAACAGCACTGATACTAAAATCGATATTAATGCATGAAGAACTTGGAATAGATAATCAATATTTCATGAAATCCAGTGAACAAACCGAACCCAATAAACCCCTCTTTCAATCATGACAATCAAGCAACCAAACACCCCCTGGCAGCCTGAAATAAACCACGAAACATCACTAAGTGATGGCTACAGAAATATATTAATAAAACGGCTTCAATCTCTGGGAAAAGTATTACAAAAACACAACAAAACCAACACTTTATCCCCAAAACTGGTGCATAAAATAAGGGTTGGAAGCAGGCGCTTGATTTGTGCTATTAAATTATTCAAACAAGTAGGTTCAAAAAAGTTATTAGTAAAACCGCTAGTTCGGACAAAAAATCTGATGGATCATTTTGGGCCTATGCGAAATTGGGATGTTTTTTATAACGCCTGCAAAACCTACAACAACCAATCAACTTCAGAAAATAACAACCTGTTTTTACAAGGCGCTATTTGGGCCAACCAAAATAGATTTGAAAAAGAAGCAATAATATACATGCGGGCTAAAGCAGATAAACTTATATCTCGCCTTTTAAAAACCTCATCAAAATTATTTACAACAAATAATGAACCGGTATCAATCAGCTTTTTTGAGTGGTCCAAGTTAAGCCTTATGAAAATTGTTGATGATTTTAAAAATAGCATCAACACAATTGCTTATTCCAAAGAGGAATTACACGCATTCCGGCTTAAAATCAAGTTTCTTCGTTATGGGTTAGAAATCATTGGAGACGTAATACCTGTGGAAACGTCACATTCCCTATACGATTCACTTAAAAAAGGCCAAGCAATTTTAGGCGCCATTAATGATTTGTATTTCCATATAGAACAGATAACCTTCATTGATGCATCCTTGAAAAACAAAAGTCTTGAAGAAGGTTTACTGAAAAAATCGTTCTTAAAGCATTGCCAACAATTGTTGGAAACAAACATCGGATTATTCCGCACGTGGCAGGAATCAACAAAGCATTTAATTGAAATTTGATTAGAGCGCACCAACATGAGAATCAAAAACCGTTAATGAATCAGCCCAAATCAACCCATCAATCCACCACTGAATCGTAAGGCTAAGCTGAACTCTTCTCTGAATTTGATGTTCTGCTTGAAAACAAACCTCTAACATCGCCAGAACTTTTTCGATGCTAACTGTTTCGGGCAATTGGAACCGAGGGCGTGGTTTTAAATCATCCGAATTGCTTTTCAATATTATCTGACCTCGAAGCCAAGAAAGCGTCCCATGGACCAACCATCTTGCCCTAACTCTTTGCCCGGAAGTTTCCTTCCCTGCACCCTCAATAAAATCCATTACCATTTTAACTAGCTTAACGGGATCGGGCATTGGCATAACAATTTCAGCGAAAAAAGAATCTTCCACTTGGGAAAATTCGGGGTTGGTCAACATGATCGCTTGGGAAACAGACCCACCACAAGCACTTGTAATTTTGTTTAAATCAAAACTACCTTCGATTTGGTTAATCGCAAACACCTTTGCAATTTCACTTTGGTTCAGCCCATGAAAGGCTAATTTTTGACAGCGAGAAAGAATTGTTTCTAGCTGGCGCTCTAGGCTTGTTCCGATCAAAAATATAATGGAATGTGGGGGCGGCTCTTCCAATGATTTAAGAAAAATATTTCCTGATTCTTCATTTAGAAGATCACAATCATCAATCACCAGCACCTTTGCACCACCTCGAGAAGCCTTAAGGAAAAAGCCTTCACAAATCTCTTTCATTAGTTCACGGGGAAACTCGTGCACCTCCTTGGGGCAGCCATTAATTTGCAAATCTGGATGGTTCTCCGCTTCAACTAATTTACACGAAGCGCATACCCCACATGCTTCATGAGTACTGTTGGATTGACACAACAGGGCCTTACCAAACTCGATGGCAAGGGTTCGTTTACCAACCCCATCAGGCCCATGAAAAAAGTATGCCTGACCAAGCCGGCTTGTTTGCCAAGCATGGATCAAATACTTAATCTGGCTTTCGTGGCCTACAATATCTTTCCAGGACAATGAAAATCTTTCTACCTAATGAGTGGAGTGATTCGTTACGCCTTCTTCATATCGAGCAAATCTTTTACTTCTGTGAATATCAAATCTCCAACTGTGCTTGCAGGAAGTAATGCGTCAAGAACTTTGATTTTTTGCCTGCCAGCCCCTGCTTCAGTTAAAAACCCCTGCCTTACTTTCTCAAAATACTCATCTGACCGTTGCTCCATGCGATCGGAAGGCTTCCCTACTCTTTGGCGTGAAACCGAAACAGGTAGATCGAGAAGGAATGTAATATCTGGAATTAAACCAGCGGTAGATAACATGCCTGTCTGCCAAATTTGATCCGGGTCTAGACCACCTGCATATCCCTGATAAACGATGTTGGCAAATAGATACCTATCAGAAATAACAACTTCGCCATTCCCGAGTGCTGGCAAAATAACTTGATCAACAAGTTGGGCACGGCTGGCCATAAATAAAAGAGCTTCGCACCGAGTTGCAATATGCTTTTTATGGTGCAGAAGAATTTCACGCAGCATCTTCCCGATTTCAGTACCACCGGGATCAACACATGTTGTTGTTTTAATGCCTAAAGCACCAAGCCTATCTGCCAAATTTTTGACTTGAGTTGATTTTCCACAACCGTCCAAGCCATCCATACTGACGAACAGTCCCTTAGGCATGGCAACTGATCTCACAATTTAATGGATATTAACAGGGTGAAGATTTACTTCAGCCATTTCATCTGCATGATAACTGGAACGAACAAAAGGCCCTGCAACAACTTTTTTAAAGCCTAGTGAACGAGCAAGAACAGCAAGATGATCAAATTCTTCAGGTGGAACAAAACGGGCTATTGGCATGTGTTTCAAGGTTGGAGAAAGATATTGCCCTAAGGTAAGCGTATCGCAATCAACGGTTCTAAGATCTGCAAAAACTTCCATCAATTCATCATTGGTTTCGCCCATGCCAAGCATGATACTTGATTTGGTGACAATATGAGGCTTGGTTTTTTTTGAGTGATGGAGAACAGCGAGGCTTCGTTCATAGATCGCCCTGCCCCGAGCTTTTTTGTACAGCCTTGGAACAGTTTCCATGTTGTGATTAAAAACTTCGGGGTCTGCAGAAAGCACAATATCAACAGCAGCCATATCCCCTTGAAAATCTGGCGTAAGAACTTCGACAGCAGCGCCAGTCTTTTTTCTAACTGCAAGGATACATTTGCGAAAATGATCAGCGCCCCCATCAGGGAGATCATCCCTGGTAACGGAAGTTATAACAACAAACCGCAATCCTAATCTAAAGGCAGCTTCTGCTACGCGATCGGGTTCATCATCTTCCACATGTAGGGGTTCACCCTTTGGGACCGAACAAAAACCGCAGGGGCGGGTGCAAACATTTCCAAGCACCATAAATGTTGCAGTTTTTCTTGAGTAACACTCTGCCCTGTTTGGGCAACGAGCATTTTCACAGACTGTTTCAAGTTTTAACTCGTCCAGCAAAGATTGCGTAAAAGAATTCTCATTACCTACAGGGAATTGCTTTTTCATCCAAGAGGGCAATCTTTTCCCGGGAACTGGTTTTTCGATTGTATCAAGTGGCAGCATAAAATTGCTTTTCTCCAAAAGCGAAAAGTATCTAAGTTAAGTTTAGCGAAAGGATGGTAAAAAACACAACCATCTGTAAAAAAAACTTGGCGTTTTAAACTTTTACGATTTGAGGGAAGACAAGAATCAAGAAAAATGATAATATTTCTCAATCCTTTAACCATTTATCAGGAGTTTTTGCTATGCGTTTCTTTTTAGCTATGTCGCTATTTGTAACTATAACAGTGTCTTTTACTTCTTGTGCGTTTGCTCAGGGAAAAAGAACTGTCGTTAATATTGAAACATCCCTTGGAGATATCAAAGTAGAGCTTAATGATGAGGCAGCACCCATTAGCGTTAAAAACTTTCTTTCTTATGTAGACGAAAAGTTTTACGATGGCACTATTTTTCACCGCGTTATCGCTGACTTCATGATACAAGGTGGCGGTTTTGAAACCGGTCTTCAAGATGCCAAAGCGATTTCTGATTTCGAAAAGAAACAAAAGAAAACCAAAGCTCCGATCAAAAATGAATCTGGCAACGGGCTTTCTAATGTTCGTGGCTCCATCGCCATGGCTCGAACCAATGTTTTAGATAGTGCAACCAGTCAATTTTTCATCAACACTGTAAATAATGCCAAACTTGATCAGCCAAAATACTGCGTATTTGGCAAGGTCATTGATGGCATGGATGTAGTCGATAAAATCCGCAAAGTTGAAACAATGGCCATTCAAGGGCAAATTGGCGATGTACCAACCAAAGATGTAGTCATCAAATCCATCACTCGTGTTAAATAACCCTCATTAAGAAAGAGAAATATCATGGCGAATCCAAGTGTTAAGGTTAATACATCCAAGGGCGAATTCACTATTGAACTAGATGAAAAAGCTGCTCCAATCACCGTCAAGAACTTCTTGTCTTATGTGGAAGACAAGTTCTTTGATGGCACCATTTTTCATCGGGTGATTAAAAAATTCATGATCCAAGGTGGTGGTTTTAACCCCGGTATGAAACAAAAAGCAACCAAAGGAAACATTAAAAATGAATCCTTCAATGGGCTTACCAATCTGCGTGGCACTATTGCAATGGCTCGTACGCCAGACCCTGATAGCGCTTCAAGCCAATTCTTTGTCAATGTTAAAGATAATGGGTTTTTAGACAAAGCCAATTCAGGCGATGGCGCTGGTTACTGCGTTTTTGGCAAAGTAACCGCTGGAATGGAAGTTCTTGATATTATTGAAGGTGTACAAACCGGAAACAAAATGGGTCATGGTGATGTTCCAAATGAAGACGTCACTATTTTGTCTGTAATTAAAGCTTAAGTAAAACTTATTTGGTTTTAGGGGACTGTTTGACAGTCCCCTTTTTTATTTACGGTTTGATTAGCACTTTAGCATAAACATGATTTTTTCTATCGCCAGTTTCGAGAAAAGTTTCCATCAGGGTTTCGAGAGAAGGTGTGACCTTCCCGTTCCATTTGGAAATCAAATTGGAAGTTACCGAAACGGGTTTATCAAAATCGATCTGTGATTCACCTTTGGAATTTTTACCAAATAAGAGATAGAAGTTTTTCATACCGTAGGTTTTTATTGTAACAGTATTGGTAGCAACATCCGATTTGGCAAAGAAACTGGCAGGCTGAAGATTTTGCTTCCAAGTTTGCGGATAATTAAGCCTATTTTCACTTATTGTGTCAGAACCAATCCAATAAAACTGATTATCGCAAAAGCGGGTTGATTGAAATTCATTGCCCAAAACAGAACCGCCTCCATCCGAGCCTAATTGATTCATGGGGAAAACCCGCGATTTACCTCGCATCCAATCGCAAATGAAAGGTAATTCACCAGAAAAGAACTCTACTCCACGCCCCTTATACTGACTCCAAATGGAAGGGTAACCGCGTGGCATCCAGTTTGTGAACATCTGACGAGTTTTAAGGTTTGTGTCACCCGATCTGTCTCCATTAACAACATAAAACGGCAGGTACTGCCCGTTACGCCAATACTTTTCAATAAACATATCAAGAATAGTGGTGCTCATGGGAATAACCCCTGCAAATTGATCAGGGTGCGACAATCCGAGATCGAAAGCAACCGAAGCACCTTGCTCATATCCAAAAAGAAAAACCTTATCTGGATCAACAGGCGAATTTAATCTTGCGTCCCGAAGTATATCAAGAACAGCAAAGTGTTCTTTATCCGAGAAAGCATAGCCAATGCCACCGATTTGCCAATGATACCCTAAAAGAATAAACCCATACTCATCAGCAAAAGGCGCCCATTTTTCCAACATTGAATCAACAGATTCATTGGTGCCCGGAAAAACAACCAAAAGAGGGTAAAGCCTGTTTGGGTTTGCATCAACAGGGTAACGAATGGAATATTTAGCACCCACGCTTTTGCCAGAGGTAAGTTCTTTTTCGATTACTTTGCCAGAAGGCTTCGAATCAATTGGCAGGATAGTTTGCAATAAGACCTGCCCGACTTCTTCGGCTTTCGCAGATGGGTATTTGTTTAAAAACGCATCAAATGCACCTTTTCGTTTCTGAGAATTTTCTGCCTTGATAAAATCAATAATAAAAGTTCTTGTTAGCCAAAGCCTTTTAGCGGAAATCGGGTTGGGATCCGCAGAGGAATTACCCATAACCCAACCGCTGATTGCCAAGGATGCTGCTTTTTCTAATTCACTAGGAGTCGCTGTGGAACTATCATTGTTTTTTTGTTTTGAAATGCTTAAAAAAGCATCCAGCCTATCGATAGATTCTTCCGTGATGATTTTTTGCAGATTATCAACTGCTTTAATAAGAACGGGGTCTGATTTTTTTTCTGAAAGAGCGGAAGACAGATAAACAAGGTTTTTTTGAGCTAGAAGAAATTGTTCCAAAGCTTTTTCAAGCTTTGATTGCAATGACTGAATTTCGGTAAGTATTTTATCTTTAGCTTCTACCATTGGGAATGAATCAAGTAGTTTTCTGGCTTCTGAAAGTCGACCTGAGCCAATGATCCGTTTTATTTTTTCCAACCTTTCTCTGCCACGAAGTGATTCAATCACCTCTTGAGCTTTATCGGTACGGTCTTTATGCTCGGGAAGATCTTTGGCTAAGGATTTAAGTTCTTTTTCACTGTCTTCAAACCAACCAGCCTGAGCGAGAAAATCAACTAACTTGAATCTTCGGGATGCCATTTCTTCGGGTTTGACTTTGTCTGTGTTTTGAAAATCAGGATGGGATTTAATCAAACTGATTACTTTTTTCGAACCTAATTCCTGGGTTAGGTACATGGAACTCCAAACAAACTTACTTGCAGCATCCACCCTGATGGAATAAGAGGAAAGATTCGAGATGTGCTGAAAAACGCCAACTAACCCGACAGGACTGCGGTATTTTAAGGTGCGCTCCCATTTAGAATCCCAATCGGTAGCCTCAACTTCTGCCCAGAAAGGGGGAGCACCTTTACCATTTGGAATATAAATAGGTTTATTATGAATCCATCTTTCTTCCTGAATGGGGTCGCGCTTATCAAGGGTACGAACCAAATTGGGGTTAAAGTAAATACGCCTTGCGCCATCATCGACCATGTAAAAACCTTTGGGAATTATCACAGGTTCTTTACTAACAGGGTCGAATTCAGTAACACTTTCGCGCTTAACCGTACCTTGCAGAATAAAACCATCTTTTAAAATAACAATATCAGCAAAAACAGAACAACAAAGAATCAACCCAATCAAAACAAGAGATAAAGTTCTTAAAGCTAAATTCATTTGAAAACCCATTGAGCTTAAGCCTGCCTAATTTCAAGATTCTTTTTTACAATCATGAACATAAGGCTATTATAAACAGTTAATGAACAAAAATAATTTTAACATGTTTGAATGTTAAAGTTATTCTTAATAGGGGAAAACAATGCCAATTCATTTTCGATGCAAGTACTGTGATTCTAAACTTAGTATCACCCGAAGAAAAGGCGGCCTGCAAGTTCAATGCCCATCGTGCTACAAGTATGTAAAAGTTCCTAACCTTGCCGATGGCATCCCAATACCTGGCAAAACCCCCCCCGAAACAGTGGTGCCTGAAAAAGCACGTTTAACCAAGGGTAAAGAAAACGCTTTAGAGTCGATGAATCCAGACAAGATACTATCAACCCCTACTAAAGGTGCGCTTTCCCCTCCGCCGCCACCCGTGTATTTTGACGAATTCGATGATGATAACCCCATGTTTGATGTAGTGCAATTGACCTCATCAGGCCAAGAATCCTCAGGTCCAATCCCTTGGAAAAAGCTATTACAATCGAACAAAACCATTTTAATAATCGTGGTAACATTCGGAATTGGTTTCCTAGCTGGTTTTGTAATTCATTCCCTCTCCAAGAGTTAACAAGGAACCCCCACCCTTTTGAAAACCTTTGGGGCCGAAGACACTATTCAAAAAACTCTCCGAATAAAAGTCCTTGCAATAAAAAAGGTTAAATTATAAGGATTATGGCAAAAATAATGAATCTGCCCAAAATGCTGAGTAGTTTTGTAGGGATTAGGGCATTTGTTCGCCAATTATATTAAAGTTAATTTTGCTCTCGAAATAGCTTCATCGTAGTTTTTGGGCAATATTATATTTGAAGGTATTTTATAATATCAATGACTTGCGAAAATTTAAACAAGGTGTGGCATGCAATTACTATCTTGCTCAAAAAAACAGATGACACTTGGATTACTTCTGGCCTTCTGCGTGAATACATTCATTCATGCAGAACCTTTTCCTATCGATTCCACGGAACTGTTTAAAAGAACATTTCTTAATCGTGGAGATGAAGATCGAAAAAACAAACTTCTAATCATTCTTAACAAAACAAATGCATTAGGTGATTTAAGCAAAATCATTCTAATGCCCGACTGGCAATACATTGAGGGAAACAAAAGAATTGCAGACATCAATGGCGAAGTTCGAACAGCGGTAATCCAGAAATTCAAAACAACTGGGTTGAAACTGCTTAAAGAAGGGCAAGACGATGCAAAAACCGATTTGGCAATCTTAATAGGCGAAACAGCCTCTGCCAATCTTGTTGACGAAACTTCTGAATCACTGGACCAAATTGCGCAACGAAGCCGTTTCTTAAGAGCAGAACTTAGCACCTTATCGCCCCAACTGGCGTTGCTAACTAAAAGCAAAAACCCAAAGGTAGTAATCGCTTCAGTTATGGCATTGGGAAAAATCGAGTCAAAATCGGATTTGTTTGCTGCCACTATTTCAGATCTAATGGAAATAAAACCTTCTAATACCTTGGCAATCCGTCGTGCTGCTGCTGAAAGCCTAAAAACAAGGCTTAGTACAGTAAGCCAATTGCTTAAACAAATCCGCGTGGTACGCGAAAGAGACAACTTAGACTTGGTGAATGATTTATTAACAACAAGCAAGTTGTGTTTTCCGCTTGGTGTTCGTGCTCTTAAAGATAAGGACCTCATTGTAAGAGAACAAGGCACGCTGGCCTGTAAACAAGCAACATCAACCTTGGCGGATGTTGATTACATTATTCCAATTCGTGAAGCAGAAATGACAATGCTTGAAAGGCCAGACATTATTGCACAACGTACCAAAAGCTTTAGAGAAGGGCTTGCATTCGAATTACCTTTGATCAATTCGTTTCGCGACAATATGCGCGAACTAACCGATCATGCGACAAACTTTGAAGCAGATATTTTAGTTCGAGTTGCAAGCTTGGATGTTGTTGAAGATCTTGTTGTGATTCGAAAAAAACTTATAGAGTTTGAATCTATTTTAAACAAACTCGACAACCTTGCAGGAAATGCCCCAAATCCCAATCCAAAACTAATCACATATGACATCATTCCTGAAGGAAATGAATTCAAGGAAATCATCCAAGATTTGATCATGGTTTTATCCGATCCAAATTTAAGAATTCGATTAAATGGCCTGGATATTATTGAAGGTTTTTTAAGTATGCCTGATATTACTGCAAGAATCATAAATGAAAAAGAACTCTTTCTCTTTAGAAAACTTGCAAGTGTTGCAACCACCGACTCAAACCTTATGGTTAAATATGCCGCGGTAAGGGCAATAGGTAGATCTGCTCCATTAAAACCCGAAATCGCAGTTCCAGTGTTAGCAAAATGCCTTCAGGACGAAGACCTCGACATTCGAATTGAAGCTGCAAAAGCATTGAACAAGTATGGCAAGGAAGGTGCGAAAGCTATCCCCTCGTTAGAAAAGATGATTGCCCATGGCGACTCTGACTCTCGAATTGCGATGATGAATGCTGCGGTAAGTTTAGGTACCGATGGATATCCTACCCTTAACGCTGTGGCAAAAAACCTCGAATCGAGTGAACCGAAGGTACGAATCAAGGCGGCAGAAACATTGGGGAAGTTTGGAAAATTAGCGGAAGCACAAATACCAACACTTCAAAAATCATTAAGGGATGAAGATTCAAACGTAAGAAACGCAGTAAGCTCCGCGTTATTAAAAATCCGCTTTGGTTCGTAATCGATAAAATAGTGTAACTAATTTAAAACGAAGGCTCGATGACTGCACTCATCGAGCCTTTGCATTTTTTGCTACTAAGAGGATCAGCCCCAAAAGCATGAATTTGATCACGCTTAAATTCGGCGTGTTCCTTGGAAGTGGTGAAAACAATCGCCCTGCCCTTTTTATCGACTTCAACCGCAAGCTGAAAGCCTCGTTCTTGGGGATGGCCAAACAAAGTTTGCAGCATGTGAATCACATACTGATAAGTATGATCTTCATCATTGAGCAAGATAACATGATAAGGAGGCAAAATCCTCGTATCGTTTACAACTTCTGGTTCTGTGAAAGTGGGCATTAAGATCCTGAAAAATCAAAGGTTAATTATGCTTTGCGATGAACTGTAACAATCGTAATATCATCATGAGGATAAAGCCTGCCCACAGTATGCTTTTTGATTGCTTCCACAATACAACTAAGCACATTTTTAGCAGAAGTATCGGTTACCCCAAGAAGGCAATCCCTCAACCCATCCCTGTTTCTTTCCTTACTAACAAACGGAACATCTCCAACAGTCATGGCATCGGGAACGCCGTCAGAATAAAGAATCATGCATTGATTGGGTTCTAATTGAAACTCAGCGAATTCATAAGGAAAACCATCAAGGATGCCTAGCATAACGCCCGCAGTATCAAGACTGACGGAATCATAAGGAGGCGACCCGTCACCCTTAACTATTATCGGTGCCATATGGCCTGCATTAACCACAGTAACCTTGTGATCAGGGTGTAAAACAGCAAGAATCAAAGTAACAAAGCGATCAAGCTGGCTTGTATGGGGATAAAGCACATCATTAAGTTTTGTGATGGCTTCAGCCGGTGATGGTTCCATTAAAAGAGCCAAGCGTGTTTCGGATGAAAGCTTTGCCATAAGAAGAGCAGCGGGAATACCTTTGCCTGCAACATCGCCTACCGCAACGCCCATACGATTACCAGACATGGGAATAAACCCATAGTAATCCCCGCCAATTTCTTGGGCAGGCTGGTAATGAGCAGCAAAATCATAGCCAGGAATCTCGGGGAACCCTACAGGTAAAAAGCTTTTTTGAACTTGATTTGCAAGCTCAAGATCGCGCCTGATTCTTTCCTGCAAAAGGGAGCTTTGATGGAATTTGGCGTTTTCCATTGCAGCACCGGCTTGATTTGCAACGCCCCAAAGCAATTTAAGATCGTCTTGAGTAAACTTCTTGCTGCGATCTTGCGTATCAACCTGAATAACGCCAAAAGCCTGGCCTGCAACACCACACAAAGGCACGCACATCACAGAACGGATTTTAAAATCTACAATACTTTGGCTGGTTTGCATCCTGCTATCCTGGCTGGCATCATCACTCAAAAATGCCTGCTTCTGCTCTAAGCACTGTTTAACAATACTTTTGCTGAATCGTGCGCTAGTTTCGTCTTGTGGCCTTCGGGTTTTTATTACCCGGGGTATAAACTTATTCGTGTTTGTATCACCCATGATGATAAAACAACGATCAGCCTGTTTGAATAGCTGAAACATACAATCTACGGTGGTGGGCAAAAGCTTGTCCAGTTCCAGCACCTTGCTAAGCGAACTTGTAATTTCAAGCAATAGCCTGAGTTTTTCTGCAGGTTGTGTTTCAAGCAACTGTTGGCTACTTGCATTGATGGTTGCATGAACTGTACTAGAGGTATCTTCGCCCTTATCATCATCCATATCGAGGGCAGCGATATCAACGTTTTGTTTAGATTGAAAAGCAACAACAAAATCACAGATGCGGATTTGATCATTGTTTTTAAGTGGAACTCTACCTGTGATCTGTTGCTCGTTCAAAAAAGTACCGTTACGGCTTTTATTATCTTCAAGAAAATACTGGCCTTGAACTCTAAGGATAAAAGCGTGTTCCCTACTTACCGAGGTGATAGGAATGATAATGGCGCAATCGGGATTCCGGCCAAGGGCAAAGCGGTCGCCATTTAAAGAAATTTCATTACCTTCGTTATGGCCCTTCAAGATTTTCAGCACACTCATGGAGTCATCCCTGCAAAGAATAAAAATCGAACATAAAGATATATAACATTAACAGTCTACAATACTTGCAAACCAATCATTTTGCAAGAATTGGATAAAGAAACCTAAAAGACTTGGGGTGTAAAAGTAAAAGTTAAATAGGTTCAAGCTTGACAACCAAATCCCCGCCTTCCACCTGTCCCCCTGCAGAAACTGTAATAAGCGAAGCAATACCGGGCTTTTCGGCACAAACCGTGGTTTCCATTTTCATGGCTTCAAGCACAAAAAGCTTCTGCCCTGGGCTAACTTCTTCGCCTGTTGCAACAAGCATTTTCGAAATAACACCAGGCATAGGTGCAGCAATTTCTAATGGATTGCCAGGGGTCGCCTTGGGCCTTGCCGCTGTTTTGGCAGTTAATGATTTATCAAGGGTAACAACCTCACGGGGTTGGCCATTGAGTTCAAAAAACACCGTTCTCGTACCATCCGCATGGGGTTCACCAACGGTAAGGTATTTTAGAATGAGGGTTTTGCCTTGTTCGATTTCGATACTAGTTTCATCTCCTGGATGCATACCATGAAAGAATACCGGTGTAGGCAAAACACTTGTATCAGAATAGCGTTTTTGATGTTCAACAAATTCGGGGAACACTTTTGGGTAAAGGATATAACTAAGCACTTCCAAGATTCCATGGGAGATGCCAGTGTTCTTTTCCAATTGCAATCTAGATGCCTCAAAATCTGCAGCAGGAAGGGAAGCACCAGGTCTGCCAGAAATCGGCTTCCTACCCTTGAGAACTTTTGTTTGCAAAGCTTTAGGAAATCCACCCAAAGGCTCGCCCAACCGTCCTTCAAAAAATTCCACCACAGACTCGGGAAATGAAAGCTCGCGTGTTCCATTTTCAATGTCATGCCTGGTTATACCATTACCAACCATGAACAAAGCCATGTCACCTACCACTTTGGAAGTTGGCGTCACTTTGACAATATCACCAAACATAAGGTTGACTTGGGTGTACATTTCACATACTTCGCGCCAACGATCTCCAAGCCCCACCGCTTTGGCTTGCTGATAAAGGTTGGTATACTGCCCGCCCGGCATTTCATTGATATAAACATCTGCGGTTGGGGCTAATTGCCCGGTTTCAAAAGGTGAATACATGGCACGAACTGCTTCCCAATAAAGGGAAACCTCATGGAGTGCTTCACGATCCAAATCGGGGTCACGATCTTGAAACTTAAGAGCCTCTACCAAAACATTGAGGCTGGGCTGGCTAGTCATGCCAGAAAAAGGAGCCATGGCTGCATCAACCACATCAACAGATTCAGAAGCTGCGAACAGCAAGGATGCAACTTGTCCACCTGCACAATCGTGTGTATGAAAATGGATTGGCAGGGAAACTTCCTGCCTTAATGCGTGGACCAGTTTTTGTGCCGCCCAAGGTTTTAACAGCCCCGCCATATCTTTAATTGCAATGATATTTGCGCCAAGCTTCTCTAATTGTTTTGCCAAATCTACATAATAGGCAAGGTTATACTTAGAGCGCTTAGAGTCGAGAATATCTCCGGTGTAGCAGATTGCAGCCTCACAAATCATGCCAGAATCTCTGACAGCATCGATGGCAAGCTGAAGGTTGGGAATTCCATTAAGCGCATCAAAAACGCGAAAAACATCAACCCCGGCCATGCCCGCTTCTTTAACAAACCGCTGCACGACATTATCTGGGTAACTCGTATAACCAACTGCGTTGGCAGAGCGAAGTAGCATCTGAAACAGAATATTGGGAACCCTCTCACGCATCTCAGCCAAGCGATCCCAGGGGGATTCCTTGAGAAACCGCATGGAAGTGTCGAATGTAGCGCCGCCCCACATTTCGAGCGAAAATAGCCCATTTAAACGGGCCGCATAGAACGGTGCAATCCGTAACATGTCCCGGGTTCGCATTCTAGTCGCCAATAATGATTGGTGGGCATCCCTAAAGGTGGTGTCTGTGATCCAGAGCTTTTTCTCTTTTCTAAGCCACTGCGAAAACTTTTCAGCTCCAAGCTCTTTAAATATGTCTCGGGTACCTCTGGGATTGTTTTTCCCAATGGAAGCCAACACCTTTGGGCCTAATTCTGGCTCTTGCTGCACCGATTCTTTGACACTATTGTTGTTACGCTTAATATCAGGATGACCATTGACAATAATTTCGCCCAAATATCGCAGCAACCTTGTTGCTCGATCTTGACGAAAAGGCAGATCCAGCAAAGTAGGAGTTTCATCAATGAATCTTGTGGTGCACAATCCATTCAGAAAATCTTGATGATTAACCAGATTGATGAGAAACGGTATGTTCGTTTTTACTCCACGAATCCTAAATTCATTCAGGCTTCGAAGCATCCTTCGGGCCGCATCTTCATAAGTGAGAGCGTTGGCGGTAACCTTCACCAACAAAGAATCATAAAAGGGATTGATCACAGCCCCTGTAAATGCAGAACCTGCATCCAGACGAATTCCCATACCACTAGCAGAACGATAGTTGCTTAATTTGCCGTAATCCGGAAGAAAATTGTTTAATGGATCTTCCGTGGTAACCCTACATTGAATCGCATAGCCTCGCAGGGTAATATCTTCCTGCTTTTTAAATCCAATTTCCGGACTGCCAAGAGTTAACCCCTGGGCAACCATGATCTGACTTTTAATAAGATCAACGCCAGAAACTTGCTCGGTAACCGTATGCTCAACCTGAATTCGCGGATTCACTTCGATGAAATAAAACTTGTTGGTTTCCGCATCCACCAGAAACTCAACCGTGGAGGCGTTATCCACGCCAGCTTCGCGACCAATAGCAATTGCGGCATCCAAGATGCCTTTTCGCGTATCCGCATTCAAATTAAATGCAGGCGCAATTTCAACAACCTTTTGGTGCCTGCGCTGAACCGAACAATCGCGCTCAAACAAATGAAATAGATTGCCGTGCTTATCTCCGAGAAGTTGAACTTCGATATGCCTGGCTTTACGGATAAATTTTTCGATAAAGACATCAGAAACGCCAAAAGCTGCGCCAGCTTCCCGTTGCGCCTGCTCCAAGGCATCTTGCAATTTAGACTCAGACTCAACCACTCGCATACCGCGACCGCCCCCACCCATCGAGGCCTTTATGATCACTGGGTATCCAAGTTTGTTCGCTATAATCTTAGCTTCGCCGACATCTGAAACCGCATCGCTGCCTGAAAGGATTGGCACCTTGGCTCGCTGCGCAAGCAACCTAGCTTGAACCTTGTCCCCTAAATTCATCAATACTTCAGGGCGCGGCCCAATGAATGCAATTCCAGCCTTGATAACAGCTTTAGCAAAATCAGCATTTTCAGAAAGAAACCCATAGCCTGGATGGATGGCATCAACATCATGTAAAACAGCTGTGGCAACAATGGCATCAATTGCAAGATAGGAACGGATGGGCTCCCCTGCCTTCCCAATCTTATAAGCTTCGTCTGCCTTAAAGCGATGTAAGGCAAAGCGATCTTCGTGGGAATAAATTGCAACCGTCTTAATGTTGAGTTCACTTGCGGTACGAAAGACTCGAATTGCAATTTCGCTGCGATTAGCAACCAGTAGTTTTTTAAATCTACGAACACCAATCATAGAGGCATCCATTTATCTAGGGGGAGAACCTTTAGCAAGTCAATTCCTGCAAAAGGAGTACTTTGAAAGTGTACTGAAAAACTTGAAGCGGTTCGAGATTCTCTTGTAAAAGATTACAAGGTTCTCGAACCGCTTCGTCATAAAATTCCGAACCAAATTTAACGATTAACCAAAGCATTGGCAGTCAATTCGACCGTTCCTGATTCAGGAATATCGGTTTTTATCAACACTTTATGCTTTAAGTCCCCTTCCCTATTAGCTTTAAAGCTAAGAGTTATCACATGAACTTCTTTCTTTTCAGTGGATAATTCCTTAACAACCCAATTATCGTCTAAGCCTTCAACGCCAAGGATGGTAAAAGGCTGGGTGCCTCGAACCACAATTTTGCGGTCACTAGAATCCCCCATTTTCACCGTTCCAAGAGAAAGATTGGCCGGGCTAACAGTCAAAATTGATTCAACCTGAACATTCAAAGGCACTCGAACCATGGGAATTGAACCCACATTAGTTTTAAAGAATATATCTGAGAACCATTTACCAACCGGGATATCCTCACGAACCACTGCGGTTGCCTCGTAAATCACATCGTTCCCTTCGCGTTTGACCAGAGCATAATTGACTTTCAAATAATGGCTCTCAGTTTTCGCCTCAAGCACCTCTAAATTAGGAAAGCCATAAAACCTAAGAGTGATTTTTGACTCTGCACTTTTACCCCTGCGGATTTCATTAAAATTGAAATTCTCAGGCGATACCGCAAAATCGTTTCTCCCGTAAGCCTGAACCAGAAGCCTGACTTCTTCAAACTTTGGTTTGTCAAATGTCACATATACCGTAACACTTTTAGAACCAGAAAACCTGGTGCTATCCATGTGCGCAATAACCGAGGTTTCTTCATTTGGATTAATCTGATTTTTAAGAACAGAAGCACTAACACACCCACAAGAAACCCTCACTCCTGAAATGTGAACGGTTTCAGATGTGTTATTTTTTAGTCGAAAATGATGAATTAAAGTCGGTCCTCTGGGGACAGACCCGAAGTCTTTGTTTAACTCTTCAAACATACTTTCAGCCCGAGAGGAAGCGTGTGCACTTCCGCAGGCTAAAACCAACGAAATAGACAAAATCCAACGACCTAGCATTTGATTACCCTCTGAACACCCTGTAAATTTTTAACCCCATCCCACTTACTTAAGTTATTGCCCATAACTAGCAGGTGTCAAAATTTTGATAGATAAAAATCCAGACTATATTAAAAAAACGAATACTTCTGATGTATCATTTATTTTATCAAGCTTTATCCAACTAAAACCATTATAATAAACAACCCTATCATATTAACATTATCGTCCAAAAGATCTGGCAAGAACTGCAACAACGACTTGCTTTGCACCTGCTGAAATTAATGTTTTTGCAGCTTGATTTGCAGTAGTACCCGTCGTTAGAACATCATCCACCAGAAGGATTTGTTTACCTTGGATTAAAGACTTCGAAGCAGCCGTAAAAACTTGACGCAAATTCTTACGCCTTTCTGTTGGTAGCAATCCTGATTGTTCCGGTGTATGACGAACTTTTCGCAATGCCCAATTAACAAAAGGCTTTTTTAAAACATCGGCAACACCTGTTGCAATAGCTTCCGTCTGATTATGCCCCTTGATCAATCTTTTCCACCAATGCACCGGTATACAGGTAATAAAGTCTGGTTGGAATCCCTGCGTGCAGGAAAAATGCTCCCCCAATAATGCCCCAAGGGTTCGCGCAAGCTGCTCACCCTGCAGATGTTTGATTCTAAGAATTGCATCTTTAAATTGAGACTGATAGAACCCCAACGACACAACCTTTTCAAAATAAAAATGATCCCGCTTGCACAAGAAACAGCCATCTGCGGTATCAAGATGCGGGCCAACTCGAGCGTTACAACGCAAACACTTTGGATCATCCGGGGGCTGAAACCATTCCCTGCAAGCATTGCAAAGGCGTATTTCATCATATTCCAATAAATTATTACAACTGTGGCACAACGCTGGTGCGCAAACATGCAACCCTGCGCATAGCCATTGCGAATAAAGATTTGTCATGCTTTAAATTATGCAGCAGCTTGTTTGATAGCGGAAGAAAAAAAGGATTGAAGTAAACAAGGGGCCGAGAGATCGCCCGAGCATAAGGCTTGATCCTGAACAAAAAATATTAATTCAAGCACATTACTACCGCGTAAAGTGGAGTGTAAACAAACATCAGTCATTGCAAGCCAGAAGGATTGAGCAGGAAAAACAACAACTTTGCGCGAGATTTTTTTCTGAATGACTTCACTTTGCCTAAGTGTGACCCCGATTTTCTCTAGCATTGCTGAAATATTATTACCAGAAAGATCATGATAAAAACCAGATTTACTCTGTGAAGCAAGCTCAGCCCTAGCCCTACTATCATCCAACAAAAAGGCAAGCGAAGGTCCTTTTTCCCAAATTCTCGTGTTTGTCAAATTAATATTGCAACTTAATTTGATCACCCGTGTTTCGTCAGGCAGTCCACCCTTAAGAGTGTCCAGATGAAGCAAATCATCTTTTGCGATATTTGTCCCACCCGAAGTTGCAGCTTCAACATTATTTAAAACAACCCGATCCAACCGAATCGCCTTATCATACTTTGGAAGCAAAACTTGAATTTTACTAGCCTGCCATTATTAGGATGAAAACTAATGGTTTGATTCCATAAACCTTTGGGTTTATAGGAACAAAGAACCTTTAATTCATCAGAATTAAATATCGAATCAAGCGACCAAGAAGGATAAATCAAATCCCCCTTTTCGAGCCTGAGTTCTAGCGAAGAAAAATCAGAAGGCAAACTGCTATCTGTGAAGTCACTATTTATTTTCAGAATGTTGCTATGTTGCATATGCCTTAAACCCATGGCTTTTATCATGCAGCCTTGATAATGGCGTCGTGAAAATCAGAGGAACTTTGCTCTGAAAAATTAAGCGCAGAAAGCTCATTCATTGGAAAACTAATAACAAATCGAGTTGGCTTGAAACCGGATGGCAAAACGAAAGAGATATTGCCTTTATTAAGCTTAATCAGCCTCCAAGCAACGGAAAGACCCAAACCTTGCCCCCTACCCGCCTGCCTACCTGAGAAAAAAGGGTCAAATAAGTTTGCAACATCTTCGCTTGCAGGCCCGGGGCCACTATCTTCCACAAAAAGAAGTATCTGGCCTGATCCAGAATTTTCCAACCCAATCCTCACCCAACCCCCAGTGCCAGCAGCTTCAATCGCATTCCGAGTTACATTTTCCAATATTGTGCGAGCCTGATAAGGGTCAGCAAAAATAGAACAATTAAAAAGCTCCCCATCCACAGGAGACAACTTTACTTTCTTTTCACTGGCCCAATCCTCGAGTTTTTCAATTACAGTTTCAACAATCCCCTTACATTCCAAATTGATAGGTGCAGGGACATTCGGTCTGGCAAACTGCATTAAATTGCGCAGAATCAGATTAATTCGTTTTGCCTGCCTTACAATGCTTTCCAAAGAATCTTTGAGCTTTTCCCTAGTTTCTTCGATTTCCAGATCATCCATTCGGGCAAGAATAAATTGTGATTGCCCCTGTATAACTGCAAGAGGGTTGTTAAATTCGTGACCAGCACCTGCAGCAAGTTCAACCACAGATTGTAATTTCATTTCATGAAGGCGCTGCGATCCGATTCGAAATTATCACGGGATTGAATCAAGCGATTCTCATGAATGGTATCCATTGCAAATTGAAGACTCTCTGCAATCACACTTTCAGGCGTCTTTCTTTTGGAATTAACAAAAGTCCTGATGTTACCACCAAACCACTTATTAACTATCGCACCAACATCGATTTTATCCAGAAGACCGGGATACTTTAATTTCTTTTCCCAATGTCTCACTGACAAAGATTTCCCAGCCTGCCCGTCGCGAGAATATTGATCTGCAATTAATAATATTTCACCCAAGTATGGATGCAGGCCCGCGGCAGTGGCTATCTCAAGTCCATCTTTTCCTGACAACAAATTAACAAGCCTTAACCAGACTGGCAAACCATACTGACGCATCAGGGTTGCGTTATCTGTTTGCTCTTGAGCATGATTTTTAGCCAATGATTTGAAATCAAAAAACAAGGCACCTATCCAGGCAAGTTCACTCGAAACCTTACCTGTAATACAAGCGATTTCAGAAGCAATTGCTGCCCTACACAACGCATTTACAAGTGAATCATTACTGACAAGGGTAGCATCAAGGCTAAAACCCATGCGTAAAAGTGAAAGCACGCTTTCAGAAACTGCTGGCCTAGCAATTTCTAAACAAGCTGGAAAATCAGTATCGGCATGCGCATCTGAAAAACGCAGAAGCAAATAAACCGCACCTGGATCAGTCTTAATATCAAGCCAAGATTCCGACAAGGGCTTGAATATAAAATCAGAAACAGAAGAAAGCCTAGGCAAAAGCCAGGGGGTTTTCATTATCAGGTTTAGAAATGTTGCCGAACTTCCATGCTCGGCCAAGGCTGCCACAGGCATACTCCATCAAAGGGCAGAAAAAATA
>JAPLNF010000248.1 GCA_026692965.1 Planctomycetota bacterium | reverse complement strand
ATAACTGGGATAACCATACCAATATTCCAACTGAACTGCCTCCCATCGCTAAGCAAGTTGATCAACCTGTTGCTGCGCTTTTAATGGATCTGAAAGCGCGAGGAATGTTTGCTGATACACTTCTTGTTTTCACAACCGAGTTTGGACGTATGCCCTTCACTCAAAGTGGAGTTGGCCGTGATCATAACGGCAGCACTTTTGTTACTTGGCTTGCCGGTGCCGGTGTTAAAGGAGGCGTTTGCCACGGTGAAAGTGATGAGTTTTCTTACAAGGCCGCTATTAACAAAACTAATTGTTACGATCTTTACGCAACCATCCTTCATCTAATGGGGGTCGATCACGAAAAGCTTTCTGTTCGCCATAATGGAATTGATCGCAGACTTACTGATGTGCATGGCGAAGTTATAAAACCCATCCTTGCTTGAATTTAACCCATAACTTCTTCAAGATTCACCAGCCTGCTCTTTTCATTTAATGATTTTGCAGCAGCATGAATGATTGCAGTTACTTCTAATATCTCTTGATGCGGAACCGGCTCTACCCTTGTTCGTACCATTTCTAAAAACACATCTGCCATCCTGAATATTTGGTAGTGATGCCCTAGCCAGTAATGGTCTTCGATAGCAGGTGTCCATTCGTAGGTCTTCTTCGTAAACGAAGCCGAGGTATGGCAATAAAATTTTGACATGTCAGGCCGTCCATACCAAACTTCGCCTGGCATTCTATCTTTGTAGGTGATCAAGGCCCTGCAGGTATTTTCTCTTGCGTACATGTTAACCGCATCCACGCCAGACCCACAAAGCGTCATCACCATCCATACTGGATGTTGCCCATAAACATGCCAGCCCGGCAAACTCCAGCCGCTAGCTTGGCTTGCTATTACATATTGCAACGGCCCAAACTCACCAGACTTTTTCATCCGTAGTGCTTCTTCTGTTCCCCATTGATGCCTAAATAAACTGGAAGACATTAAAGGTGCTTTGTTCTTTTTCGCAAAGTCTAATATCTTTTTTGTGCCTGCAACTGTCTCGCCTATGGGCTTATCACAAAAAGTCGGCAACCCTGCTTGCAAACATGGTGCGAGTAATTCAAAATGATCATCACCGTAACCCGAGGCATCTCCTAACCATATCGCATCCGAATTTTTTACCAACTCATCCAACGATCTCACTACTTCCACGCCCGGGAATCCCTCTGCAAATGCAGATGCACTTGCGGCGTCTGCATCATAGATTGCACTTATCTTTGTGTTGCTAAAAGGAAGCTTGGCAAAATGAAGCTCTTGATTACGAAAGTACTTCTCGAAAAGTTCAATCGGCCCTGTACTCAGATGCTTTTTAACCGCAGCGAGATTCACTTGAGGATGAAATCCTTGCGCAAAGTGCCAAGTATGACCATTAGTTTTTTGAGCCTTCCCCCTGATACTTGCAGAAATAATCCCGACCCTGATAGGTTTCGATCCCAAATCCTTTTTATCACCCTCGGCTGATTTTACTTCAGTTGCTAATGCTGTTGCACCTGTCGCTGCAATAAAATTACGGCGATTGATGGTTGTATTTTGCATCGATTAATCCTTGCATGGGGTGTGAAGTTATCTGGGGATTCTAATGTAACTTAGAATCCCTCTGTTTTCTATCATCTTCGTAGAATTTATTTGCGAGTGATGTTGGCGGCATCAATTGAAGTCATTGCCCCATATCCTGGCTTCCAGTTTGCTTTGAACTCACCTATTCCCACGATCGTGGTTTTGTCATCCAATTTTGCATCCCATGCTTTTGCTAACACGCCTTCTTTATCTACTTGCACAATCACCATGTATTTTCCAGGAGCAAGGGATGGGCCTGATTTTCTCCAGATTGTTTCTCTTTCAGAACCTTTGGGGGCCATTATCGTTACAGTGTGCTGCCATGTTTTTCCTTTGCCCCATACCAAACGATCGGATACCGCAATCGGATCTTTCTCCCAAATTCCAAGTTTTTCATCCCACATATAAATTGTGGTGAAAAGCAATTTGTCGCCCCAATCCGCAGGCGTATTTGTAATCTTGAACCAGAGTTCTGTTCCAAACTGCGTTTGGTTGTTGCTTTGCTTGGGTAGGTCTGCTGCTATCTTGTATTTGCCACCTTTGATTCGGGCGTAGTCTTCAATCCAATTTCTAAATGATTGATAACCAAGGTCGCCTATTATAAATTTCTTCCCGCCGCCATGCTTCACTTCATTCAAAGGCTTTAAAAGAAGCAGGCTTTTTTCAGGATTATCTAAATCAATCAGCTTAGTCTTCGCAATTATATAATCCATCGTTTCTGCCGGAGTCTTTTTAAACCAAGTAACACGGTCGCCATGTTCCTTTTGTAATTTAACGGAATCAGGATGCCCGGCAGTGTGGCAGTTCATGCAGCGAAAACGCATTGCCCAAATGTTTTGTTCAAACGATTCTAATAAGCGGTCTTTCCGTGTATGTCGGACAATTTCAACAGGCTTTTCTGGCCTTCCTAGTTCTTCTTGTGTTAGCTTTGGCATTTTTATTAATGCTTCGTCTTTGCAACAGGCTTTGATCCATTCTGAAAATGCCTTCAGTTCTTCGTCTCGGGTTTTTGCCAAAATTATGTTAGGCTTAGAATTATTATCCTTCATTGAAATGAATTTAAGGATACGCGACTTTTCAGGTTCCTTCATATCTACCAGGCCTTGATCCCGCATCGATAGAAAGGTTTTTTCTGAAGTCGATAGAATGTAATTTTTTATGTCCAGATTAGCTAGATGGCATTCCGTGCAACTAGATGGATTCGGCGACTTAAATATAGGCAGTATTCTTTTTTCGAAAACTACTTTTGGGCTATCTGCAGCAACAGTTTCACTCGCCCCTGAAAGAATTAAGAATGATAAGAAAAAATGATGCATCGCAATGTCTCGTGATGACAAATAAAGAAAATACACAATGCTTGTGATTATAACCTTAACCTCGGCGAACTGTTTATTAACTTGATTAAATTTTAAGTTGCGTATTCCTGCCACCCATCCTAAAAGTGAATCTGCGAGAATTAAAAAGAATTTGGCTTAGAGTCAATAAAACTTGAATCAGCCTACTTACTGTTTCTGTCTAGGCTCTTTTTAATCGTTTTGCGTTGTCTCATAGCATATACTCATCCGAAGTTGGTTGTGATGAGTTCAAAAAACATTCAAGGAAAACATAATGAAAAAGTTGTTCTTCAGTTTGGCACTATTGCTTATCGTGTTGGCCGTAAATATATCTGCGCAAGTATTGGACAAAGACACAGAAGCAGCAACGAAAAAGCTGTTCCATCCAGACTTGATCGGTGTCGAACTAAAGTTGCAAGGCGAATATGTCGGTAAAGATGGCGAGAAGCAAGTTGGGGTTCAAGTCGTCGCAAGGGGCGGCAAATCGTTTCATGCGCTGGTCTTGGAAGGTGGATTGCCTGGAGCTGGATGGGATGACCGCAAATATAGCCTTTTGGAAAGTGGCCCCTTGGCAGATGGTCGTGTAGAATTTCGTTCCCCAAATGATGAGGGAACTAGTGCAGTCCTTGATGACAGCGGCTTGACGCTAAAGCGCAACAATCAAAAGATTCTATTGAAGCGGGTGGAGCGCAAGAGCGAAACTTTAGGTCAGCTACCTCCTGCAGGGGCTATACGCAAAGATATTGAGGGGATGACCGAGCCGATGATGTTTGAAGGAAGCATGATGGCTGGTGCTGTTACAAAGCAGAAGTTCCGAGATTACACCTTGCATGTGGAATTCATGACTGGTTGGGAGCCGCAAAACATCCCTTGGCGCAGGGCTGATGCTGGCATCTACATGCTCTCTCGTTATGAGGTGGCGATCGGCGATAGCTTTGGTTTTGATTATGATCTTTCTGGCGCAACCAGCCCGTTTCGGCCCAAGGTGGCCGATGATAAGAGCAAGACTTCGAAGTTCCCGATTCCAAAGAATAATAATGCGCCACGGGTTTGTGGAAGTGTGTTCACTTATCCGAGCAAGGTTCCGAACGCATGTCTTCCTCCGCTGGTTTGGCAGACTCTTGACATTGAATTTAAGGCGCCTCGTTTTGATGACAAAGGGAAAAAGACATCGAAGGCGGTCGTCTCGGTAAAGCTGAACGGGCACCAGACTGTGGACAAGTTAGAGGTAAACGGCCCAACGCCACACGGCTTCAAGGGCCCAGAAACTGCGGATGGCCCAATCTGGTTTGAAGCCTTTGGCCGACGAGTGCTTTACCGTAATATTTGGGTTGTGGAACGCCCGTAAGAATGCGCATAGGGCAGGGGCGAAGTATGCAAATCAAATATTATTGGCATCGAACCCAATGGACCCAAGTGCTGGTGGTATAACCCTGCACACCGCAAATCTTCTTGAAGAACAAGGAATGGAAACTGCCTATGCTCTATTGGGATAGTTGCGTAGGTATCACAAGAAAACATTACACCATTTAGGCAAAAAATAAGGCTAAAGGGGAAAACGTATGTCTAGAATGACTGTTCGATTAAATAGCCCAAACAATTTCAATGAATTCTCAAACTCAACAAATCTGAGAGTAATGGTTGGCACGACATTTAAATACGGTGTGGTTTATTAAAAATTAATTGCAACATATACTCAGGTTGATTACTATTTTAATCAAGATTAAGTATTTAAAAAACTATTTTCAGGACTCTTGATCAAATACCAAAATACATTGTCTTTTCAAAAGGAAATAAAATGATTCGGAAAATTATAGTTCTATTGTTGTTAATGAATTCGTTCTCTTTGTTTGTGTTCTCTCAAAACGAAAAAGATGCACTAAAGAAGCCTGTTAATCCTGATGCTTTAAAAATTTCAGAGCAAGTATCAGAAGCAGTTAAAACATACGATGCAAAAAAACAAAAATTTCAAGAAGATGTTTTGAACATGTTTGATAAAAAAGAAACAATTTCAAGAAGCAAGGGAGATGCAAACGTCCTCAATCAACTTAAAAACGAAAAAGACAGTTTTCTGAAAGAAGCCAAAGACCCAACCTTATTTTTTATAACAGACCAAAAAAGGTCTTTGGAATTAGCCAAATTGGACTTGATGAAATCATACGAAAAACACATTAAATTGTGTTTAGAAAAAAAACTTGATTTTGAAGCTGACGAACTAATTAAAGAACTCAATATTCTAAAAAAAGTAGACGAAAAATCTAAACCAAATGTTAAAGCATTACCAATTAAAGCAAATGATCCTCTACAACCGGATTCGAAATGGCGTGATGAAAAAGATTCTAAGACTCTCATGACTATTATTGAACGAAATGGGCAGTCTTTTAACGGGAAATTTGGAGAAAGAGAAATTAATGGAAAAATAATTGGTCCAAGAATCTTCTGGTTAGCAAAAGATTCTGTTGCTGTGGGAAGAAGTGGGGTTGGTCATGACAATTATGGAGTTTTAACAAAAGACAAAATTGGATTTAAAATTGATTTTAAATGGGGTAATCCGCCAAAAAGTGGAGGATTCTTTACGCTTCGGCAAGATAAAGAGTAATCTTTTTTCTTTATAATCGTAATTAGATTTGTGATCCATAATTTTTTGTTTTAAGGAGTTCTATGATGAAGGCTAATTTCTTTAAGTATCTAACTATTTTGCTTGTCCTAGTTTTGGTAGGTTCCCCCGCTAATTCGCAGGACAAAAACAAAGGCGATGAAAAGGTGCAGGATGACATGAAAGTTTTGCAAGGTGATTGGATTTGCATAATGGAAGAATTGGGAGGGCGACCTTACACCAAAGAAAAAGTTAAAGAAATGAATAAGCGGATGAATATTGACAAAAATTCGATGATTGTAAAAAGGGTGATAGACGGAAAATTAGGAACGTATGAAGGTAAATTCGAATTAGACCCTACTACAAAACCCAAGAAATTTGATTTTACTGGTACGAGTCCTTCCGGAGCAAAGAGCGAATGGAAAGGGATCTATGAACTCACAGAAAATGAATTTAAAATAATTTATGTGCAAAAAGGATTGCGCCCCAAGGAATTTAAAGGTGGAGGTGGTATTTATGTTCAATATAAAAGAGATAAAGATTAAAACCCTTTTTTTCTGAATACATCATCAAAAAAGGCTATGCAGTTTCCTGTATAGCCTTTGGCTTTTACCCTAGAAATTAAATTGCTTACCTTGTTTAGAAAATACACCAACCAATATTTTTGAATGATCGACGGGTTATAATCAAATATTTATACCACCATTAAAATCATTTTCATTTTGAGATTAAAAGAAGAATTATTTGACGAATTACATACCTCAAATTTAAAGAGCTCCCGCAGAAGCCAGAAGGCTTTTGAATACTAAAGCAGCTAAGCAGTAATTATGGAGTCTTTGCTAAACGGAAACCAAGAGTGTTCCGCAGCCAGGTCGGCGTGTTGGTCGCTCGGTGGGCAGAACGAGCAACCGAATCCTTGAAGTTGAAAGACCCACCCCGCAACGAGCGGTTTTCACCCGTTGCTGGTCCCCTTGGATCTGTTACCGATCCCTCTTGATAATCTCCATGCCAATCCTCGCACCACTCCCAGACATTTCCATGCATGTCGTACAAACCAAACGCGTTAGGTTTGTAACTCCCTATCGTTATTGGTTTACCTTTCTTTGATTCATTATAGTTAGCATCCGCAGGCATGATTTTTTCCCCACACGAATAAGGTGTTTGCGTTCCCGCCCTACACGCATATTCCCATTCTGCTTCTGTTGGCAATCTATATCCCCCGGTTGTTTTTGCATTAAACTTTTTAATAAAATCTTGGCAATCCAGCCATGAAACATTTGTAACTGGAAACTTTGCTCCTTTAATTGCACTTGGATTATTGTCCATCACCGCGTCCCACTGTTCCTGCGTAACCTCATACTTACCCATGTAAAAAGGTTTTGTTAGCGTTACTTCATGTTGTTTTTGGTTTTCATTCCGGCCCTTTTCAGTTGTTGGCGAACCCATCATAAACTTCCCCGCAGGGATTAACACCATATCAATGTTTACACCTTTACCCAGATCAGTTTTCTCTTCCACTTCCTTCAGTAAACTTTTCGCTGTTTCTTTTTGCGCTTCCTTAGCTTTTGCTTCTGTGAAGGGCGCTACTAATAAATTTACTGTTGCTGGCATTACCACCGTAGGATCTGGCTTAGGTATTTCTGGACTCCCTCCTGTTTTAATATTTACTGTTTTTGCCAAACGGAACCCGTCGCGGTCACCCCGAAGGGCCGGCTTGTAGTAGTTCCGGTAGGAAGAACGAGCCCTCGACCCTGGGCCAAAAGACCCGCCACGCAAGATACGGCTATTTCCCGTCGCTAGCCCCTTAGGGTCTTTTACCTCTCCCACAGGATAGTCTCCGTACCAATCCTCAATCCATTCCCATACATTTCCATGCATATCGTATAAGCCAAACGCATTAGGTTTGTAGATCCCTACCGCTTTAGTGCTTGAACCTTCAACATTTGCATCACTTTGAGTTAAGATATCTCCAAATGAATAAAAAGTCGTGGTCCCCGCCCTACACGAATATTCAAATTCAGCTTCCGTAGGCAAGCGATAACCCCCGTTCGTCTTGGAATTTAACTTTGTGATAAACTCCTGACAATCTTCCCATGATACTTCCGTTACTGGTAATTTAGCTCCTTTGATTTTACTTGGGTTATTTCCCATAACCGCTTCATATTGCTCTTGGGTGACTTCATACTTACCCATGTAATACGGTTTTGTTAGCGTTACCTCATGCTGCGTCTCGTTTTGATTCCGGCCCTTTTCAGAAACGGGCGAGCCCATCATAAATTTCCCCACTGGGATTAATACCATATCAAGCTTGATGCCTTTTCCTAAATCGGCCTTCGTTTCTACTTCCGTTTGTAATCTTTTTGCTGCTTCTTTTTGCGCTTCCTTGGCTTTTGCTTCACTAAATGGAGATACCAGCAAAAGTGAAATATCAACTTCGTTTTTTGGTTTTAAAGCGTCTATTCTAGGTCCACCATTATTTTTATTTACTTCAACTGATATCGTATTGGAGTTGGTGCCTATTCCAAAATAGCTTCGATTTTTATAAAAAACAATTGAAACTATAATAATCAGAAAGCCTAAAGAAACATAACCCAGCAAAGATCTTACCCAGAGGTCTTTTTTCTTTTTTTTCTTTTTCTTAATAGGTTGGAAAAGTGATTGGTCCCTAGCATCTGCCAAGACCCTAGAAGCAATTTCCATTGATCTACCGCCAAGCATTTGACTAACCCTAATTTCGCCTGCGGTTTGCCGACTTAATTCGGCTGAAGGCCTTGCAGTTTGCGTGGATGGGTCACCTTTCAAGTATTCATTCAAATCTGCTACCAGTTCCTTCAAATTCAAATATCTAAGGTCAGGGTTTTTATTAAAGGTTTTAAGGCATATTTTTTCGATCTTTTCATCAACTTCTGGATTTACAAATGAAGGCCTTGTAGGGTTTTCATAATTAATTTTTGAGATTAGGT
>JAPLNF010000247.1:8646-21871 GCA_026692965.1 Planctomycetota bacterium | reverse complement strand
AAAGAAAAGATGTTTTAAGTTTTTCAAGGCATATTTGTTCATCTTCGGTAAGCGTGTAAGGATCATTTGGATTGATCGTTGGAAATGAAGCATCCTTAAGATGGCACACTTTACCATCAATCATGATTGTTTTGTCGTTGGTGTTAAGTGTGTGAAGCAATCTGCGATGGGTAAGATTCCATTCCGGCCTTCTAGCCAGCATTTGACCTTCAAGTTTAAACTGGATGATTGCAATGGCTTTTTGCATCCTTGCAAGCATTATAGGTTCGCGCAGCCCCTCAGCTTTTGGTTTAAAGCATAAAGCAGGGTCATCTTTATAAACATGGCGAACTAGATATTCAATTGGTTGCAGGGGTACGCCATAACCTTCTTCAAGCTGAAGAATATTTCGGTATCTGAGAGAAATACGGACAACATGGGCGATTAGCGCCTCGTTGCCAATGCATGCACCTAGCCAAGCTGCATCATGATTTCCCCAAGTGAAGGCAACATTGGGTTGTACCATCATGTAATCAACCACTTTGTCGCCTCGCTGGCCTCTATCCCAACAATCCCCTGCGATAATCAATTCATCGATAGCCAGATTGCGGACCGCTCGAACGGTTAAGTGAACTAATTCCGGTCCTTTGCCATTTTCAAGAATAGTATCAATAAGGGCGGAGTAGTACTCATTGCCCCGATCTGCAGAAGGTTCATGGAGTAGTTCGATAAACAAATCGCGGTAATCAACCGGAGATATTTTGTAGATTTTTTCAAGCCCATATCGTTTTGAAAGAACGCGTAATATTGAGAACAGATGCTTAAGGTTTTTGTGGCAAAATTCTCTTTCATTCGCAGGGTCTTCTAACCTTGGTTTAATTGCGTCGAGCATTTCTCTGGGGTAAAAAATAAGGGTAAGGAATTCTCTTAATTCCCTGGGTGGCATAATATTGCCAAATAAACCCTCTACTAATGGACGAAGTTTTCCTGAAGCATTGTTGATGACATGCCTAAGTTTTGTGTATTCGCCATGGATATCGCTTATGATGTGAATTGTGCCTTTTGGCAGGGTAAGTAGTGCTTCAAGTCTTGCGACTTCCGCTAATGCTGAGTCGATGTTTGGGAATAATGTTTTCCATGGAGTAAGTGCGGTTATTTCTTCGGGACTTATTTTGATATCAAGAGCCATTTAGTGCTTCCTTATGCGCTGAAAAATTTACTCACTCATTATCATTAACAAGTATTGGTTTGATAATCAATCAGGGCTTATTAATTAATCAAATTATTGCTAAAATAAAAGTGTATTTTGACTGCCCAATTGTTAGGCTAATTTTATTCGTAAATGATGATTCATGGAAAGGTAAATTAATATGAAAGTTTTAGTTATTGATGTTGGTGGTACGAATATAAAAATCAAGGTTTCGAATAAGGACGAAGTGCGAAAATTTCCTTCTGGGCCAGATATTACTGGTAAGCAAATGGTTGCTGATGTTTTGGAAAACTCCAGCGATTGGGCTTATGATTGTGTAACCATTGGTTTTCCCGGCCCAGTTGTTAATGGGAAGATCAGAAATGAACCCGTTAATCTTGGCCCAGGTTGGGTGAATATTGATTTTGAAAAAGCTTTTGGAAAACCAGTTCGAATTATCAATGATGCTGCGATGCAAGCGTTAGGTTGTTATGAAGGTGGAAGAATGTTGTTTCTTGGCCTAGGCACCGGGCTGGGCACAACTTTAATTGTTGATGGCGTAGTTGCTGCGCTTGAAGCCGGGCACCTTCCGTTCAAGAAAAACAAAAGTTTTGAGTATTATGTTGGTGTAAAAGCATTAAATCGCTCTAGTCGTAAACATTGGCAAGATAATGTATTCGAAGTAATTAAATTGCTAAAGGATGCGATGGTTGCTGATTATGTGGTGTTGGGGGGTGGGAATATTAAAAAGCTGGATTCTCTGCCTGATGGGGTTAAAAAGGGTGATAACAGTTATGCTTTTTTAGGTGGTGTTCGTTTTTGGGATAATAAGGCCCCTGAAAAATCGAAAAATAAAAAATAGCCTGTGGTAAGTCGTTTTTAATTTCTGGCATAGCTTGTGTGTATTTTCTTTAATAAGTTAAAGTTAGATACCATAGGTTATGCGAAGTACTTGTTTAATCAAATCAAAGGCGCTTAAATGTCAGATTACATCTTTACAATTGAAAATCTTATTAAGGCTTATGGTAAGAAAGAGGTTTTAAAAAACATCTGGCTTTCTTTTTACCCTGGGGCCAAAATCGGGGTCATTGGTTCAAATGGAGCTGGGAAAAGCTCCCTTCTTAGAATTATGGCCCTCCAAGATAAAGATTTTATTGGCTCTGTTCGAGCCGCCCCTAATATTACGATTGGGCATGTTCCCCAAGAACCCCGCCTTAATGAATCCAAAGATGTTCTTGGAAACTTGGAAGAGGCTGTAGAGCCGGTACGAAAATTATTAATCCGAAGTGAAGAACTTGGAATGAAATTTGGCGAAGATCTTTCCCCAGAAGAAATGGAAAAAGTTCAGGCCCAATTTGATCGCGTTCAAGATGCTATTAATGCCGCTGATGCTTGGGATCTTGACCGTAAACTAGAAATGGCAATGGATGCCATGAGGTTGCCACCGCCTGATGCTAAGATTTCGCAATTAAGCGGTGGTGAAAAGCGAAGAGTTGCGCTTTGTAAAACTTTGCTTGAAAGCCCCGATATTCTTCTGCTTGATGAGCCAACTAATCATCTTGATGCCGAAGCCGTTGCTTGGCTTGAGAAGGAACAGTGGTATCGGTGACCCATGACCGGTACTTTTTAGATAATGTTGCGCAATGGATTTTGGAATTGGATCGTGGACAGGGGATTCCATGGAAAGGAAATTATTCTTCTTGGTTGGAACAAAAAGAAGCAAGGCTTGCCAGAGAAGAGAAGCAAGAAACAGCTAGGAAAAAAGCACTTGCAAGAGAACTCGAGTGGGCAAGAATGGCTCCTAAAGCTCGTATTGCTAAAAATAAGGCCCGCCTTAGCGCTTACGAAAAACTTGCTAGTCAGGAATATGAAGAACGAGAAGATGAACTTGTCATGCAGATTCCACCCGGACCTCACCTTGGTGATCTTGTGGTTCGTGCTGAAGGTGTTCGAAAAGGTTATGGCGATAATATCTTGGTTGAAGATCTTAATTTTAATCTTCCCAAGGGCGGGATTGTTGGAGTTATCGGGCCTAACGGTGCCGGTAAAACCACTCTATTCCGAATGATTGTTGGCCAAGAAAAACCAGATTCGGGTACTCTTCGTGTTGGCGATACTGTTGTTCCAGCTTATGTTCAGCAAGGTCGCGATACCTTGGTCGATACAAATACTGTGTTCGAAGAAATTACAGGTGGCACAGATTATATCATGCTTGGAAAAACCAAGGTTGCTTCTCGTGGGTATGTTTCGCGCTTCAATTTTAAAGGTCAGGATCAGCAACGGCGAGTTGGAGAATTATCAGGCGGGGAGCGCAACAGGGTTCACCTTGCAAAGCTTTTACGCAGTGGTGGCAATCTCTTGCTGCTTGATGAACCTACCAATGACTTGGATGTTGATACTTTACGGGCACTTGAAGAGGCTCTTTTGAACTTTGGTGGTTGTGCTGTTGTCATCAGTCACGATCGCTGGTTCTTAGATAGAATTGCAACACATATCCTTGCTTTTGAAGGTGATTCAAAAGTAGTTTGGTGTGAAGGCAATTATCAAAATTATGAAACCCAGAGGCGTCAGCGCATGGGTGAAGATGCTGATAAACCAAAACGCTTTAAATATCGGAAACTTTAACGCTTTCAGCGTTTATAAACTAATCCAAGGTTGGGCCACTTTTCGGGCTTCGTGAAGTGGTTTGAAATTGGATATCTTTCTTTTGCTTTTCTTGAACTATTTTTTCGGATTTTACATCTGAAGTTTTATCGTCCCTAATTGAATCATTTGTTCGGAATCCGATTGCCATGATTATTATCATTAATAATCCAGAAGCGAGTCCAAGTTTGGTTTCTTTGCACATGATTGGTAATCTGTGATAAGTGGAATAAAACCCAATGAACTATGCAATACAAAGTAAACTAGAAGTGGTTTGACTTGAGGGAATTATAATTATTTATCAAGTGTTCAAGTACAATAGGCGTTAAAAAACTTTTAATCGTTAGGTTTGGTATTCTTTGACATACCGCAAGTTATTGTTAATTCGAAAATGGGTTCCCAATACATATTAAACTTTTTCGAGTTCGTATTAGCAAATGATCCTGGGAAACTGCTGGCGATGCTATCACTCCTTCCCCAAGGCTGTTTTTTGCTATTACTGTGAATGTTTTTGTAGCATCCACGACCGTGCAAATTCCCTCTAGATTGGTGAAGTAGATCTTTCCATTGCACGCAAGAGGGCTGGACTTATAATCGCCGCCTATTCTTTCATTCCAATAACTAGTGCCATTATTAGCGTCTAAACATTGTGCAAAACCATTGTCACTAACAATAAAAATAAGGCCGTTGGTGCCGACTGGGCAGCACGAATCTGGGGTATTTTTAGTGTATTCCCAAACTGCTTTTTCGTTGGCGGGAAGACCTGAAGATTTATCTAAATTGATTGCAACCAGTGGGCCTCGCATTCCTTGAGTTGCGAAAACAGTGTTTTGCTCAATAGTAGGCCCGGTTATTGTTCTTCCACCATTAAGGCCTTCTTTTTTCCAAAGTTGTTTGCCCGTATTAGGGTCGTAAGCATCCAATTGATTTCCGCCCATAAGAATAATTTGAGTCTGTTTCGCAGCATTGTGGTAAATCGGTGTCGTGTAAGAATCGCATGATTCTGCATTCGCAATCGTCTTACGCGGAGTTTTCCAAACTTCTTTGCCGGTATTAATGTCGTAAGCTATGAGAAAACTTTGAGCTTTTTCCCCTTCGAGATCCTCTAGAGAATCTTGCATGACTGTGCAAATGACTAAATTATCATGTATTAAAGGGCTGTTTGCATAACCCCACCAGATTGTAAAAACTCCCTGATCTTTTTGAAGATTCTTTTTCCAAAGGATAGTCCCTTCGAAATTTGCACAGGCTAGATCGCCGTTACCAAATAGAAAGACCACGGCTTTTCCATCCGTTACCGGAGAAGGGCTAGCAAGATTATGAAGTTTGTGGAATTTTTGTCTTCTTCGTTGATCGCCAGGTTGCCCTCGAAGTGGATCGCGAATTGCTTCTCCGGTGCTTAATTCTTTAGACCATAAATTCTTTCCTGTTTTGAAGTCGAATTTTAGGGCCATTAACTTTTCATCGTCTTGCGTGGTAAGAAAAACAGAATCGCCCCAAATGCAAGGGGAACTAGCCCCATCTCCAGCAACGGGTATTTTCCAAGCTATATTTTCTTTGTCGGACCATTTTGTGGGAAGTAATTTCGAAGAGGAAACAGAGTTTCCATTAGGGCCACGCCAAGAAGGCCAGTTAGTGTCAGAAAATACGGTTCCACTTGTTACTACAGCAACCAGTAAAAGAAGAATTATTTTGCTTAGATTAGTATTAAACATGACGATCCTCGATTTTGATAATTAATCAAGAATAATCAAAAGTAGACAAATTAGAAATAAAAATGATCAGCAAAAAGATTTGATAAGGGTGAGTGAGGGGAATTGAACCCCCGACCTTCAGTGCCACAGACTGACGCTCTAACCAACTGAGCTACACCCACCGCATAGGGTAATCTTAATTCCTTCTGTAACAAAGGCAAGGTAATGTAGTGAAACTCGGTGAAATTCCGGAAAAATTACCAAAAAAACAAGAAAGAGAGGATTAAATATAAGGGTAAAAAGAGAATAAAGGCCAAAAAGGCATAAGTAAAGAAGCTAGGCATCTTAATCTGGTTTTTTTCAGCCATGGCTTTAATGAGGAAATTAGGTCCATTACCAATGTAAGTGTTAGCGCCCATAAAAACCGCCCCGCAACAAATCGCTGCCAAAATCGCCGGTTTTGAAAAAGAAAGGGAAGCAATTCCCTCATCGCCCGCAGCAAGTGTTGTAAATGCAAGAAAAGTTGGCGCATTGTCGAGAATCGAGGATAGACCACCCGTAATCCAGAAATATTGCCAAGCATGATCAAGCGCTAATTTCGAACTATGCTGCCTTAAGATTTCTAATGCCGGGATCATAGTAATAAAAATCCCAACAAACAAAATGGCTACTTCACGAATAGGTAGCCATGAAAATTCATTGGTTCGCCTAATTAAATTTGGAGTTGTTACGAAAGCTAATGCCGCTACAAGTAATTGGGCAACGGCTGCAGGAACGATAGGCAATGTAAGATTTTTAACAGGAAGTATTTCCCCTACCAATGCTCCCAATGGTTTTCCAATAGATGGGGATTGAAGTAATACAATGAAAAGTAACAGCCCAAGAAATATAAAATTGCGTTTCCCGAAAAAATGAAAAACTTCCTCATCGGTACTTTGGCTAGATGTTAAAGAAACATGGTCCTTGCGCCAGTAATAAAAATCAATTAGTAAAAAAGTTATTAAAAGATAAGTGTTTGCAACTAACCATTGTGGCCAAAGAGATATCGTCCAAAAAAAATCGATACCATTAAGAAATCCTAAAAACAAGGGCGGGTCACCTAAAGGTGTTAAAAGTCCGCCCATGTTTCCGACGATGAAAATAAAAAATAATACGAGGTGAACCTTATGGTTTCTATTTCGGTTGGCGTGAATGTAAGGTTTAAATAAAAGAATACTTGCGCCTGTTGTACCAAGAAAATTTGCAAGCAATGCTCCGAAAGCAAGTAATCCCAAATTTAGTAAAGGGGTTGATTTCCGTTTGAACTTTAAAACAATGCCGCTAGAAACAACATAAAGCGAGCCAATTAAACTCATGAAACATAAGTAGTCCACAAGGCTATGTTGAAAAGCATAAAGGCTTTGGGAATTTGTGGCTTCCCTGATAGACCACAGATAAATAATAACAGGTAAAGACAAAAGCAAAATGGCGATACCCTTGTTTTTATCTGAGTCCCAAAAACGGTGAAAAAACATTGGGCCGACCGCGATCAAAAGTAAGACACAGGCAAAAGGCATTGCGGTAAACCAAGAAACTTGGGTATCGCCTGCCCATCCGGTTCCGAAGAGAATCAAATTGAAATTAAATAACAATGTTGAATCCATTCTAATTGTTAGGTTCTTTTTTCCAGGAAGATGCATTCTGAAATAGATGCAAGCTATCCGTAAAACTCAATTGCAAATCTTTTCGCCAGGCCCAATAGCGGTCCAACTGCCAGAGAGGAATCAAAGGAAGTTCCTGCTCAAAAAGAGAAATCATGATTTTTTTTGAAGCAAGCATTTCTGGAATGGTTGAAGCCAGCATGGTTGTTTTTGCAGTATCAAGTAAAGCTTGTAATTTTTGATTATGTTGGGGTTCCGAACTATTACTGCGAAAATAATTAAAAAGCAAAGGGTATAAAGAACAATTGTCGTCCGAATAATCATGCCATGCATAAGCAAGTTCGTAATCTCGGTCTTCAATGATTTTTTTTAAGTACAAGCTTGGATCGATAGGTTCTGGGATGACATCAATTTTAAGCGTGGATTTGATTTGGGATATTAACAAATCCATTGCTTGTGTGGTTTTTGCATCACCGGATGGGAATTTTAACGACATGGGGATCATGATTTGTCTGGGAACATTTTCAGTAGCTTGAGTTTGGAGGATTTTTGCCAAATCTTGTGACCAAGCGCTTTCGGTTTTATCCAAACCATTTGTAAAAGAATAGTCTTTGGGGAAAATTGATTCTAATGCCTGATGAGCCATTCCTTTTTCGGAACCGATCCAAACATCATCTAGGATTTTTGATCTTAACAAAGAGTGGGCTAGGGCTTTTCGAATCTCAGGTGATTTTAAAATCCCCTTATCGGGATTTACTGCAATAAAATAAACTCGTTTGTTGGGAAGTTGATTTCCAGTCTGGGCGATGTTAATAGATGGGTTATTATTTAGCTTTTTAATTTTAGTAATGTCTTGGAAGTTTAGATCAACTGCAAAATCAATTTTTCCTGTGATGAGATCATCCACCGGGTCGCTTGATTTGTAAAATCGAATTTCTGGGATTATAGGCTTACCAATATTTTCTTTTCGGAAACTATAAAAAGGTTGGGCTTTGAATACCAGATGATCCCTACCAAGTTCGGTGCCTTTGCTCGAAAATCTGTATGGACCGCTGCCATTTTTTGTGTTGTTTTCCTGAATGATTTTGAAATCAAAAAATGCGAACGGGTCGAGGATTCCACTTTTAAACTTTACCTCGAACCTATTGGTGTCATTGTTATTCCAATTTAACAATATGCTTTCATCCGAGTGCAACCAGGAAAGATTTTTGTTTTTTTTCATGCTCGCTTGGATTTCTGGAGCAGTCACTGGTTTTCCATTCGACCAGAAACTTGATGGTACGAGATTGAACGTCACCCCATTTCGGGTAGGTGTTATTTTTGAAGATGCAAGCACCTGTACTGTGCGCGAATTCCCGTCAACGTTAGTTTCTTTTCGGAAGAGAGATTCATAAATCAAATCAGCAGCATGAATTTCAGAGTCGTTTAGTAATGCCTCATTGATAAACTCAGGTAGTTTTGGCAATCCTACTTTAAGTGTTTCTTTTTGAGGGCTAATTTTTTCAAGTAATTGCCTTGCTTGAATGTGGTCCGGTTGTAACTCAAGTGCCCTTAGTAAAAACTCATTGGTTTTTTCAGGTGGTATTTTTCCTTGTGAACTTTCAGCTTGCTTATAAAACATATCTGATTTTTTTCTTAATAAATTTAACAATGGCTTGTCGTTGTCATTTGAATAAAGCTTTGATTCAAGGAAAAGAAATATAGACAGCAACTCTTTTGTTTTTGAAGTTATCAGCCCAGATTGGTTTGAACCGTCAATGACATCAACCAAATAGGATGAAAGCTTTTGTAAAGTTTCTTTATCAGGTGAACCGGAAGACAATTTTGAGATTTCGAAAAGTGCCTGATCCCAGTCCTTTTTTTCAGTATAAACCTGAATTTTGCTGATTCGAATCGAAAGAAGTTTGCGGGCTAGCACTTTCCGCATATTGCCCCACCCTTCCCCAGTTCTTTTTTCTGTAGCAATCGCAGAATCATGTAAACGTAATCCTTTTTCCAGTACTTCCTCTGCTAGTAATAAGCGGTCAAAAAACTCGATGTTTGAACTGAATTCGTTGGTGTCTAAAGAAATGCGACCTTCAATAAATTTTTGAACTGTTTCTGCAAGAGTTTCTTCGAAGAATTTGATTTCTTTAATCGCAGTTGATCCGGTTGTTACCAATTCTTTGAAACTAAAATTTTTGTCGATTACCCTCAACCTCAAAATGACTTCTTCCGATGCTGGTAATTTAAAAAACTTACTAATCAGTTCTACTTTATAGGTTGTAGTTGGCCTGAAAGGATGCGTGACGGTAATCGTATCAAAAGGATTGTCAGGGATTTTTAAAAAAGTAACTGCGATTGGTGAAGATGAATGGGTAATGTTTTTTTTGTTTTTATCATTTAGGTTTTCGAATGTTTTCCAGTAATCTTTGTTGATTTTTATGCTGTCAGTTTCTTCGATTTCTTTTGTTGATTTTTTTTCTTGAGATAAAGTCGTAAGAGAAAATAAAGTAAAAAGGATCATTATTGCCAGTGATTTATGGCCCAATAAGAACTTGTTACTAATTATTTGTATTGGCATCATTTTGAATCGCTGGAAAATACTTGCCATTTTGTTGTCTGATCTATTATTTGAGTTATTATAGTGTAAAATCAATTGTGTAAGTATTATTTGGTGATTTATTTTGTGAGGTTTCTTATGTCGAAAAAGACAGCAAAAACAACCGTGGTTGCTTTTAAAGTTGAACAAGAACTTGCCGATCTTCTAAACAGCCTTCCAAATAAAAGTGCGTTTATTCGTAAAGCTATTGCAGCCCAATTAGGTGTTTCTTGCCCTTTATGTAAAGGCGCAGGGGTTGTTACAAGGGCTGTAAATGATCATTTTGTTCCGCTAATTGAAGAATTTAAACATCAATCGTGTGTTAGTTGTGGCAACAAGATAGAAGTGCCCGTTGAAGCTGAAGATATGGATAAGGAAAGTAGGTCTCGTTTAGAACAATTTCTTTTGGGCGGACCACTATATTGCAATAGTTGTTACGAGATTGCACCAAGTTGTGATGATTGTGGCTGGCATATCGATAAAGAACAAGAGGAACAACATCACCGCAAAAGCCATTGCGGTGATGAGTGTGATATATCTCATGAAGAAGTAACACCGTAAGTTTAAAACAACAGTTTTTTTAATGGCCTTCTTTGACCATGTTTCGGGACCATGCGGGTATTTCTACTACTAAATCTTGGGTTCCATTAGGTACGCATTGGCACCCTAATCGGGATTCAATAGTCAAGCCCCTGGCTTCATCAAGCATGTCTTGTTCATCATCTGTTGATTCATTGCAACTATTTAAGCCTTCTTTAACAATAACATGACAGGTCGAACAGGCGCAAACGCCTCCGCAGGCATGATCAATGTCTACGCCTGCTGCATAGGCTATGTCTAAAATGCTACCGGGCAATCCTGTTCGATTGTAAGGGATTTTTGCAGGATCTACCTCGAAAGTTTTATTATCGGGCAGAAAAGTTATATTGAATTTCTTCTTAGGTTTTTCAAATTTCGCTTGTTCGATATATGGATTTACACCAGCCATGAAAGCTCCCTGAGTTATACGAATACATTACTACTAGTTATGTTAGGGTCTTAGGTGATACTTAGCAATTGTTTATGCGCATCGGCGCAATTCTGGAGATGGATTTTCAGGTGATTTGTTTACTTTTATTACCCATTTCTTTAACTCGCTACGTGATGTTTTTCTGTTCTTTTGTATGGTATATCGTGTTTTTATGAATGGGGGGATGTTGAAAAGCAAAGAGGCAAGAACATGAAAATATGTTTTAGCTATTTTTAATTTTTCTCTTTGTACAATTCCTAAAAGTAGGCCTTGAGTTATCCGGATGCATGATTTTATTGCGACGATCGAAAAACATCTTATGGCCATTCCCAGAGGGGCATTTTTGACACAGACCAATGCTCTATTCCGCTCTACATGAAAAGTAAAAAAGTCTGACCATTCACCTGAACTGCCACAATGTATGTGGTAAACAACTGTTTCAGGAGTGTAAACGCAGCGCCAATTTTCAAGTTTAGCTCGCCATGCGAGGTCTAAGTCTTCGTAATACATGAAAAGTCGTTCATCAAAATTTCCTATGTCTTGTAACATTTTTTTTCTTAGAAGCACCGATGCCCCACAGGCGCCGAAAATATCTTCTTTCAGATTATATTGGCCTATATCTTTTTCTCGGAACCCTCGATCGTTTCCTCTACCATCGCTTAATAATTGCAACCCAGTGCTGTTGATGGTTTGCCTATCTGCATGAAAAAGAATTTTGCAGGTGACTAATCCGATGGCTTTGGACTCGAGCATTGTTGTAACAAGCGTCGTAAGCCAATGCTCTGGAACTTCTGTGTCATTGTTGAGTAGAGCAAAGAACTCGCCATTTGCATGATCAAATCCAAGATTATTACCCGCTGCAAAGCCCAGATTTTTTTTTGCCTCGATCATCTGTACTTCCGGCCAATTATTTCGGATGAATTCAACTGAACCATCTGTTGATCCGTTGTCTACAAGAATGACTTCATACCTTGAGGATGTGTAACTTTGATTTTTAAGTGAAGTTAAACAGTTTTCGAGGAATCGTAAGCCATTGTAATTCACAATAATTACAGAAATAAAAGGCGATGCTTCATTCTCAAATTTGTTATTGGATGATGTCATGGTTTTAATTTTTTGTTGTGCGAATATTAGGGGTTTCTGACTCTGGGTTTAAATTAGGGCTGTAAAATTCATCACCAGCCATCAATTGCTTGTTCCATTTAGATTTAAAGTAATTGATCTCTCTTTGAAAGCGGGAGATTTTTTCCGGTGTGTCTTCTGGGCCGCGTGTCTTGGATTCAAAATGGGTATATTCTGCATGGGGTGTCCAAACCACAGTGTACCCTCTATCTCGAACTTTTAAGCACAAATCTATATCGTTAAATGCGATTGCGAGACTTTCATCGAAGCCATTAACTTCATCAAATGTTTTTCGCTTAATCATCAAGCATGCCCCCGTCACGCAACTTACATTTCGAATGGTTGCCATGCGGAATCCGTAACCTAATTTTCCCTTTGGAGTATGTCGTAGGGTGTGGCCCGCAATTCCAGTCATACCCAAAACTACGCCTGCGTGTTGGATTGTGTTATCTGGATAAAAAAGAGCTGCCCCAACTGCGCCTGTTTCTGGCCGGAGGGCGTGTTCAGCTAAGCGGAATAGGTTTTCTTTTTTGAGTGATTCAATGTCGTTGTTTAAAAACAGGAGTAATTCCCCGGTGGCCAATTTGGCGCCATAATTGTTGATTGCTGCATAACTAAAGGGTAGGGGCCAATTGATGATTTTGAATCGAGGGTCTTGTTTAAGTTTTTCATAAAGCTGAAAGGTTTCTGTATCGGTACTGCCATTTTCTAAGATTAAGATTTCTAGGTTTGGATAGTTTTCTGCAAGGATGGAATCCAAACAAGTGCGTAGGGTACTCGCTTGATCTTTAGAAGGGATGATAATCGAGATCAACGGCCATTCGGTTGGGTGATAAATTGCTTGATAGAGACCAGTTGCCAAACCGTTGGAAGCTTGGCCAGAAAGATTGCATCGATCTAAATGCTCTTGAAGAGCTTTTCTGCCTGCATCGTGGGCATAATTTTTAGCGTTTGGGTTACCCGCAGTGGAAGCTGGGTGAACTCGCCAATGGTAGAGTATTTTTGGGATATGTACAATTTCGCGAGCTAATTCGCATGCTCGTAAAACAAGATCGTAATCTTGCGATCCATCGAAACCTTTGCGAAATCCCCCAGTTTTAGCAATGATTTCATTACGGAATACCAAAAGATGACAGATGTAATTATGGCTTCGTAATGTATCCCACCCAAAGGATGGTTTGAATGTAGGGCTGAACCTTTTTTTGCCATTTGCATTAATAAAATCTTCATCGGAGTAGAGAATATCGATTTTTGTATCAGGCTGTTGTAATCGGGTGACTACTTCGTGCAATGCAAAGGTGGCCAAGGTGTCGTCGTGATCAAGAAGCGTGATGAAATCACCTGAAGCGAGATGAAGCGCAGCGTTTG
>JAPLNF010000247.1:0-8597 GCA_026692965.1 Planctomycetota bacterium | reverse complement strand
TGCGATGCCAAGATTTTTGTCAAGAAACGCAAGTCGAATTCGGTTGTCTGATCGGGCGTAATCAGTCAAGATTTTTTTTGTTAGCTGGGAAGAACTATTTCCATCTGCGATACAAAGTTCCCAATTTCCATAGGTTTGGGCCCGGACAGAATCAATCATCTCTTTAAGACAATGGGTTGGGGTGTTCCAAGTGGGGGTCACAATGCTTATTTTAGGTTGATACGAGAATTGGTGTTGTCGTTGTTGTAAAAGTTCAGCGTTATCAGGTTCGTTGAGCAGTATCCAATTTTCATAATTGGTGTGTAGTTCTACATTTCCTAATTGAGATTTTCTTGAAGTAATAAAGTTCCATGAATTTTTTAGGAGAGTAAAAGTTCCTGCAAGCAATTTTGATTGGAAAGAGAGTGGTGGAAAAAGAGTTTTAAACGCTGGGTCAAGCTTTTTGAGTATTTTCCAACCAGGATGGTTATCGATATTTTGTAATTGCAAACGGAGTTGAAGAAGTTCGTTATCTTTTTGTGCCAGGCAAGCGTTTAGGAACTGAATATGATCGTAGGCGGGTTCAGTGAGAGTAGAGTGCTGGTCCTCTGCGACAATTTTAAAGGAAGCAGGGCTCGGAAGGTCTGCGGGGTATTTTTTAGCTTCCATGGAATTGCCTTGATAAAAGCAATGTAACTTATTTAAACACTAAGGCTTAAATAGCATGGAAGCGGAAAAAGGGGCAAGAGGAAAGGCTATTTGCGCCATTCGTCGATAAGGGACGCTACTAGCCCAGTCCACCCAGTTTGGTGAGGCGCGCCAAGTCCTTCGCCGGTATCACCATTAAAATATTCGTAAAACAGGATGTAATCATTCCAATTGGGGTCATCTTGGAATTTTTTGTATCTGCCATGAACTGGGCGAGTGCCATTTTTATTTCTAGCAAAAATTTTGATTAGCCTGTTAGCAAGGTCTTTAGCCATTACTTGGAAAGTGATGGAAGAGCCGTGAGAAGCTGGGGTGCTGACAGCGAACCTAGGTCCAAAAGCTTTGCCTAATTTGCGGATGGATTCGATAAGTAAGAAGGAGGTTGGGAACCAAATTGGTCCACGCCAGTTGGAATTACCCCCTTTAAGTTTTGAATCACTTTCAGCAGGTTCGTACCCAACCGAGATGCCATCGTAAACAAAAGGATTTTTAGCGTGAGCTTTTGAAAGGCTTCGAATACCAAAATCGGAAAGGAATTCAGATTCGTTATAAAGCCTGTGCATAAGTCTTGAAAGTTGATTTTCATCGACAATTGTAAGGGCATAAGAAACCTTGCCATCTTCTTCGGTTTTATGCACGACATTTTTAACAAGGTCTTGTCTGTTTTTGATGAACCAAAGAAAGTTGTTGCTGAATTCTTTGAATGGTTTGATCCATTCCATCTCAATGCGTTCAACAGCAAATAAAGGAACAAGGCCAACAAGAGAGCGAAGCCTGAATTTTTTAAAGTTCCCATCAGGGAAACGAAGTACATCATAGAAGAAGCCATCTTCTTCATCCCACAGTTGGTAATCGCGATTACCCATATGTTTCATTGCGCCAGCAACATAGGCGTAGTGTTGAAAGAACTTAATTGCAAGGCCTTCGTAAACTCGATTTTCTTTGGCAAGTTCGAGAGCAATGCGCATGAGATTAAGGCAGAACATCCCCATGTATCCGCCTGCATCGGATTGTTCTAGAACAGATCCGTCCGACATCTTCATGCTACGGTCGACAACAGTAATGTTGTCCATTCCCAAGAATCCACCTTCAAACACATTGTTGCCTTGGCTGTCAACTTTGTTGATCCACCAAGCAAAGTTGATGATAAGTTTGTGAAAACATCGTTCGAGGAAATCGCGGTCAGCTTTTCCTGTTTGGGTGCGCTCCATGTTGTACACGCGCCAAACCGACCAAGCATGAACAGGAGGATTAAGATCTGAGAATTCCCATTCATATGCTGGTATCTGCCCGTTGGGGTGTTGGAATTGCTCAAACAAAAGGAAATAAAGTTGTTCCTTGTCTAATTTAGGATCAACCCTGGCGATAGCAGGGCATGTGAAAGCAAGATCCCATGCAGCAAACCAAGGGTATTCCCATTTTTCGCAAGGTATTAACACGCGAAGAGAATTAAGATGGCGCCAATGCTGATTGCGAATGGTTTTTCTGGACTGAGGCGGAGGCGCATCAGGGTTATCGCCATCCAGCCAGGTGTTTACATTGAAAATATAGTTTTGTTTAGTCCAGAGTAGCCCACTAAAAGCCTGCCGCTGGATCATTTTTTCATCAGCAGTAGCTTCGGGTGGGTGAATGGATTGGTAAAATTCATCGGCTTCCTCTTTTCGAGTTTTGATCGTGGAATCTACATCTGCGAGGGGCCTGCTAAGGGCGACATTATCGGAAAGCCTCAAATGTAAAACTTGTGTTTCGCCCGGGGCAATGGCGGGAAAATGGTAGCAGAATGTGGATTTGGTTCCTTGATGTTTTGGGTTGACGGTGTTTTCGCCATTAACAATATGCCGATGGAAAGCATCCTTAGTGTAAGGTTTTCTCGATAGGCTATCTTTCCCAAAAATAACCGGGCCGTTAGTTTCATTGTAAGTAAAAAGAGACATGCCGTTTCTGGGGCCATAAAGGATGCGTTGGCCTAGTCGATAGTACGCAGGAATATCTTTGAGAGTTTCTACCTGAGAATCATCAGCCAAGATGCTAATGAACCCGGGGCCTTCAGGCCCTTGAGAAATTAAAGGCTCAGGATTGCCTTCAGGAGTCCAAGCATTTTTATCCCAAGCCCAAGTGTTGCGAAACCAAAGGTGGGGAAGAATATAAAGCGGGGCAGGGTCTGGGCCACGATTAATAGCCTCGATGCGGATGCAAAAATCTTCGGTGTTGGTCTTGGCGTATTCAATGCTGATATCAAAGTAGCGGTTTTCATCGAATATGCCTGTGTCAAGAAGTTCGTACTCTTCACCTTTGCCTTGTCTACCGCGATTAACGTTAACTAAATCTGCATAAGGGAACTCGCCCTGAGGATATTTGTAAACATATTTCATGTAAGAATGAGTGGGAGTATTATCCAAGTGGAAGTAATATTCTTTTACATCTTCGCCATGATTGCCTTCTTCGGAAGTAAGTCCAAAAAGTCGCTCTTTCAGGATTGCATCTTTTCCGTTCCAAAAGGCGGGAGCGAAGCATAAAAGTTGATATCGATCGCAAATTCCTGCGATACCATCTTCACCCCAGCGATAGGCTTTGCTTCGGGCAAAATCGTGGGGTAGGTAACCCCAGGCATTGCCATCCGCACTGTAATCTTCCCTTACCGAGGCCCAAGATCGTTCGCTTACATAAGGCCCCCATCGCCTCCAGCCAGATACATCATCTTGAATTTCGTTGAGACGTTGTTGTTCTTGCGTAGTCATAGTATTCCTTAGCCTAAGTAAAATTGATTAAATATGTTCAACTTTGTGAGTTGGTAAAACAAGATGAATGAATAAAAAAGTCCTTAACTATGAATTAATCTGGTGGCATAATTGGAAGAACCGATAAGTGGTGCCTCAGGGTTTAGAGCAACTTGAATGGGAATGGATTTCATAAGGCCAAGAAATCGCCCTTTAGCAAAGAATCCTTCGAGAAATTTGCCGTTATTCATGAATGGGAGGATTTTAGGGGCTATACCGCCTCCAATAAATACCCCGCCTGTTCCCAAGCATTTTAAAGAAAGATTAGAAGCTTCCTTACCATAAATCGAAACGAAAAGGTTTAAGGTAGCAACGGCAGCAGGGTCGGAATTGGCCAAAGCCATTTGGGAAACAACTGCACTGGAATCAGGCTCGGCTTTAAGTCGAAGAGTCAGAGCTTCGGTGGGCTTTTCAACCCCGGTTTCAGTCAGGAATCGGAAAATATTAAAGAGGCCAGGGCCGGATAAGATTCGTTCATAACTGACATGGTCTGGGTAATGCTGCCTGAGCCAAAGGAACAAATCAATTTCGAGATTATTGGTGGGTGCGAAATCGCAATGGCCCCCTTCGGAAGCAGAAGGGTGATATTTTTCTCCGTCCCAAAAAAGAATGGCTTCGCCAAGGCCAGTGCCCGCAGCAATGACAGCAATATTCCCGCTGGTGCCATTTTTGCATTCTGGGTTCAAGTGAACTTTTTCAGTAGGGTTTAGAAAAAGCATGCCAAAAGCTGCAGCTTCAAGGTCGTTTAGGAGCTTGACTTTTTTAGCTTTTAAAAAGTCTGCAAGTTTAAGTTCATCAAGTTCCCAAGGTAGGTTGGTGGTTTTGCATTTTCCCTCAAGAACTGCGCCAGCTACACCAAAGCAACCTGCTTCTATAGTGAGATTTTTTTCATCAACGAGAAACTTTTCAAGGATTTCTTCGAGGCTTTTCGGGCCCTTGCTAGGGAAAACAGCTTGGCGAATAAGTTTTAGTTTTCCCGATTCTAATGCATAAAGTGCTAGAACAGTTTTTGTACCACCGATATCACCAGCAATAATCATTGTAATAACTCCCGGAAAATAGAATCACTTTTACTATTAGACAATGGAACTTAGGATTTTTTTTGTGGCAAAATCAATGCCACCCTTATCGCCAAAGATTGCAGAACCAGCAACTAGAACGCCAGCTCCAGCAGTTACCACTAAAGGTGCAGTTTGGGCATCAATGCCCCCGTCTACTTCGATTTCGATGGCAAGGTTTTTCTGTTTAATGATTGCGCTTAATCTGCGAATTTTATCTAGAGTTTCAGGCAGGAATTTCTGCCCGCCAAACCCCGGGTTTACTGTCATGATTAAAACCAGATCTAACTTGGGCAATATTTCTTCAAGAACAACCAAAGGCGTTGCAGGGTTCAGTGCTACACCTGCTTTTTTACCAAGCCCTTTGATGTGCTGAATCGTGCGATGAAGATGTGGAGTGTTTTCGGCATGAACGATAAGGCTGTCAGATCCTGCATGAGCGAAGGCATCAAGTAAATTGTCTGGTGTGTTGATCATCAAATGTGTTTCAAAGCATAGCTTTGTCGCTTTGCGTATGGATTGAATCACCGGGATACCAAAACTAATGTTAGGGACAAATTGCCCGTCCATTACATCAATATGAATGCGATTAGCGCCAGCAGCTTCAGCTTGGGAAATCTGATCGCCAAGGGTGGTGAAATCTGCAGCAAGAATTGAGGGGGCAAGCAAAGCTTTAACGATTATCATTTTAATCTCGATTGTTAAATGATTTAAGAAAGTTCGGCTGAAGAATCAGCATCAAGCAGCCAAAGTAAAGAACCATGAATCGGATTGATCCCTTGGGAAGGGTAAGTTTCAAGAGCTGGTTTTCCTTGCAGTACTTCTTTTAAAGCTGAAACTTTGTCTTTTCCTGCAACTAGAAAAATAATGTTTTTAGCCTGATTGATAATTGGGTAAGTGAAGGTCATGCGATTAGTGTTAAACTTAGGCACAAAATTTGGAATAACCCATCTGTTTTTTTCAGCTAGGGCGGTAGTGCCAGGGAATAAGGAAGCCGTATGCCCATCAGGCCCCATGCCAAGATAAAGAAGATCAAATTGTGGCGGACTACCAGAGTTTGGAACGTTGAAGAAAGTTGCGATTTTGTTTTGGTATTCCTGAGCAGCTTGATTGATGTCCGCCTTTTCAGCTTCCATCCTGTAGATCTGAGCTGGATTCGCTGGGATATGGGAAAGCAGGGCATCAGTAGCCATTTTAAAGTTGGAGTCAGCATGCGTTGGTGGCACGCTTCGTTCATCACCCCAGAAGAAATGGCACTTATCCCAAGGCACTTGTTTTTTGTACTCATCTGAAGCCAGCAGAGAAAGCATACCCTTAGGAGTGCTGCCCCCAGAAAGAACGACAGAGAATTTTCCGTTTGCCTTAACTGAAGAATTGCAAACGCGAACGAAATGAAGAGCACCAGCTTCAGCAACTGAAGAAGCGGAATCAAGGACTTGAATTTCTCGGGCCATAATTAAATCCATAAAAGACAAAGTTGAAACAACAGAAGGTTAAAGATAAAAGGCGCAATTCCACAATTAAGATTGGAAGTACGCCTTTGATTTTACAAAAGAAGTTGATTAACCCCCAGTAGGCTTTTCAAGATGCCCACCGAACTGGAAGCGCATCGCAGAGAGAAGTTTGTCTTGGAACTCTGATTCTCCACGGGAAGCGAATCGTTCGTAAAGGGCAGTGGTAAGAACAGGAACAGGCACGCCTTCATCGATAGCTGCTTTGATCGTCCAGCGGCCTTCACCAGAGTCAGAGACCCTGCCAGAAAACTTCTTGAGGCTTGGATCATCCACCAAAGAGATTGCGGTGAGATCAAGGAGCCAAGAAGCGATAACGCTACCGCGTCTCCATACCTCAGCGATGTCGCCAAGATTAAGATCGTATTGGTAGTGTTCTGGATTACGAAGTGGTGTTGTTTCGGCATCGACTTCAGCGTGTTTTTTGCCAATGTTGGCGCTGTGAAGAACGCCCAAGCCTTCAGCATATGCCGCCATCATACCGTATTCGATACCATTATGAACCATCTTAACAAAGTGGCCGGCACCGTTGGGGCCGCAATGAAGGTATCCTTCTTCCGCGGTTCCGGTTTTCGCTGCCCTGCCTGGGGTGCGATCAATGTTTCCAATGCCAGGAGCCAAGGTTGCGAAGATAGGGTCAAGATGCTTGACGATAGCAGGTTCGCCACCGATCATCATGCAGTAACCCCGCTCCAAACCCCAAACCCCGCCACTTGTACCAACATCGACGTAGTGGATACCTTTTAAAGCGAGTTCTTTAGCCCTACGAATATCGTCGACATAGTAAGAGTTTCCGCCATCAATAAGAACATCGCCACTGGATAAAAGAGGAACTAATTCATGGATAGTCTGATCAACCACACCAGCGGGAACCATAAGCCAGATGATTCTAGGGGCAGGAAGTTTTTTTACCATGTCAGCATAAGAAGAAGCCCCGGTGGCTTTCTTGGCTTCATATTTTTTAACGGTTTCTTGACTGCGGTCGAAAACGACGCAGGTGTGACCGTTTCGAATGAGGCGCTCAACCATGTTGCCACCCATTCTACCAAGCCCAACCATTGCGATATTCATTAGAGAACTCCACATTTTAAAGGACAACGTTACTTACGAAACAACTCTTTTGTAAGGTTGAAGTTGCTATCACCAACGAGAACAACATCAGCCATTTGAATAAAAAATCCGGTGTCAACGACCCCGGGTATAGTCCGGATAGCTATTTCGAGTTTTGCAGGATCAAGAGTAGGAGGAATAACACAATCAAGAATAAGATTACCGTTGTCGGTAATCCCTTGAGTGCCATTTCTCATCCAAATCTCGCCATGAATGCCAAGTAAATGAAGCTTATGTTTGACCAAAGCTACGCCGAAAGGTACGACTTCTACAGGAAGTTTTCCTCTAGAACCTAGTGAGGAAACAATTTTGTCATCACCAACAAGAATAATGAATTTTTTTGCAGAAGCAGCGATAATTTTTTCACGAACCAGAGCCCTGCCATAACCTTTAATCAAATTAAGATTGGGGTCAACTTCGTCTGCGCCATCAATAGCGCAAGAAATATTACCAAGGGCTTCCTGGAGGGTGATAAGCGGAATATTTAAAGAACGAGCAAGGGAAGCGGAATCTTCAGAAGTCGGAACCCCCTGAACTTTAAAGCCAGCTTTGACTTTTTCACCTAAGAGTTTGATAAAAGCAGTAGACGCTCGGCCAGATCCTAAGCCGACTACATCGCCACTTTTTATAAACTCAAGTGCTTTTTCGTATATGGTCATTTCTAGGCTTTTTACCCTGCTATGTTTGGATGCTAATTAAGCCTTTGCGTTTTTTTTGATTTGGTCTTTGGCAGCAGTAATGACTGCCTCAGTCGAGAACCCAAATTTCTTTTGTAGTGCTTTGAGAGGGGCAGAAGCGCCAAAGCTCCGCATCCCGATCGTAACACCATCAAGACCAACAAATTTTTCCCAGCCAAAGGTAGAGGCCATTTCAACAGCGACTCTGGCTCGTACTGCACTAGGGAAAACTTCTTCGCTATAACCAGGATTCTTGGCGCAATAATGGTTGTAGATTTCCCAAGATGGGATGCTTACAACTCTAGATTTAATTCCTTCTGCTACTAATTTCTCATGGGCTTCAACGCACATGGAAACTTCACTGCCGGTTGCAATCAGAATTACATCGGGTTTGTTGCCCTTGGAAGCATCTGCAAGAATATAAGCACCACGGGCAAGGCCGTTTGCAGGAGCATATTTAGTGCGGTCAAGTGTTGGTAAATCTTGGCGGGTAAGAACCAACACAATAGGTTCATGCTTGATTGGCATAAGGAAGCGCCAGGCTTCTGCCACTTCATTTGAATCGCAAGGGCGAATCGTAGTAAGGCCAGGCATCGCACGCAATGAAGCCAAATGTTCAATGGGTTGATGCGTAGGGCCATCTTCACCTACACCGATGGAATCGTGTGTGAAGATATATAGAACAGGGATTTCCATGATCGAACCAATACGGATCGCGCCACGACCATAATCACTGAAAATGAGGAATCCCGAACCATAGGTGCGTACCTTGCTAAG
>JAPLNF010000246.1 GCA_026692965.1 Planctomycetota bacterium | reverse complement strand
TATCTGCATTATATTCCAAAAGCTTAGGGGGATTAAATCCATCGTAAGCCAAATCAAACCTACCATAAAGGGAGAACTGATCTTCTTCCCAGGACTTGATAACATACTCTTCAAAGTGATCGGGAATAAGAAACAATCGAAAAAGCCGATCATCAATAATCTGCTGCACGGTATCCATGCACATTTGATGAAGTGAATTAGTAGCAAATTCAAGGGTATCAATTTCAAAAGCGGAGAAGTGATAAGAGGCTGATTCATCCCAATAAAGCTGACCATCGACCGTATGAAAGTGCAACCCATATTTCTCTACTGCAGTTTGCCAGTTGTTTCTTGGGGTGTGAGTCAACCGCTGCATTTTCAGCTTCCTGAAGAGTGAGCAGAGACAGTAGAACCAAAGCCACCCCGAGTAATGCTTCCTGACGTCCGGGATGCACCACCTCCAGTATTCGTACCAGAACCACGCCCCATCATCGGAATAAACAAAGGATGGACACTGGAATGATTATGATTGGTCTCGTTGGTATAAGAATCTGCAGCATGATCATCTTCACGAAAATAAAAATACCCGGCAGTAAGCATCGTTGCCCCTACTAATACCAAACTCAATTCTTTTCCCATTCGCGTCATAGATAATCCTTTTTTAAGAATACTTAACTATATGGTATACCCTTTAAGCAAAAATAATGAAAGTGAATCTACAGATATTAATTAAGAATGCATGACAAAGCCGCCATCGACATTGATAGTTTGCCCGGTAATATGCCCTGCCCTGCAGGAAGACAGAAAAACATTCATATCAGCAATGGCATCAACAGTCTGCCATTTGCCCAGTGGAACAAGCGCATTTATTTTTTTTTGGGACCATTCTTCATAACCAAGCCTATCAACAGGGGAAGCCTGATCATGCCAAGACTTCCAAACAGATTGGTTTAAAGGCGTTTGCACCATGCCGGGGCAAACAGTATTTACCCTAATTTGATGTGGGGCAAGATCTTTTGCAAGGCATTGGGAAAAGTTGATATTTGCGGCCTTCGATGCACTGTAAGGCGGATCTGTCTGGGAACCCATCTGTCCTGCAACTGAAGCAATAAAAACCATGGTTCCTTCTTTTTGATTTATCATCACCGGAGCAATTGCATGGGCAAGGTTAACCATACCCATAATGTTAACATTCAAAACTTTGTTCCAGTCAGATGGTTCCAGATTAGTGAAAGGGAAACCGAATTTCCCGGAACCAGTGGCTGCGCAATGAACCAAATGATCAACCCGGTTAAAAACAACCAAGGTGTTTTTCAAAGCATCCTGTACAGACGCCGAATCTGTTACATCAACTTTGATCCCGGCAACTTTGACACCAAACTCTTTGCTTAAATCTTGGGCTATAGAAACAACTCTATCAGCATAATCCCAAAGGAATAGATTAGCGCCTTCAGTAGCAAAAAGCCTTGCAGTAGCTAAACCAATGCCACTTGCACCGCCGGTCACCACTGCAACTTTATTTTTAAGGTATAGGTCCATTACCAACTTTCCAATACTTATAAATTATGTTTAAGCCAAAGGCGGATAGGTTGGAAAAACGGCTTTTGCAACCCGCATCACGTTACCGCCAATAATTTTTTTAACATCTTCATCACGGTAACCGCGCTGAACAAGCCCGACAGTAAATAAAGGCCAATTAGTCCAAGCAATACTTTCTCTTGCAGATTCGGTTGCTGTCAAAGTTTCTTTAGGCCATAAGGAAGCGAAACGATTTCGAGATTTCCTTTTGGGAGGAAGCTTTATCGAATTATCACCCTTGGTTCTTGAAGAGTAGGAAACATCCGTGCCGATTGCAACATGATCGATCCCGACTTTTTTAACCACATAATCAATATGGTCAAGAAATGCATTTATATCGCACTTGCCTCCAAGAAACTGCGAAATACAACAGATTCCAACATAACCACCAGAATCTGCAAGCGCCTTCAGCACTTCATCAGGCTTACTGCGAATATGGTGATGTAACCCCTCCGCTGTAGTATGGCTTGCAACCACGGGTTTAGTACTTACCTTTGCAGCTTCAAGGCTGGTCTGCCAGCCAGAGTGTGCGATATCGACCAATACCCCCTGCCTGTTCATTTCGGCAATTGCTTGCCTACCAAAATCACTCAACCCAGCATTTGCAGTTTCGGCACAACCATCGCCAAGCATGTTACGACGCTGATATGTCACATGCATCATGCGGATGCCAAGTTGAAAAAAAACACGAATGGCGCGCAACTCTTCTTCAACCGAAATCCAATCCTGAGGCAAAGGCACACCATTGCCCGTAAAATAAAGGCAATGCCCTCCACCCTTTTTCACTAGATCAATGTCATTCGGCGCTGTTGCCTTAGTAAGAAACGGTTTAAGCATATCGGTAAGAAAAGTAAAACGAGCAAGCCTTTTGATCAACCGCTGTGGATGCTGGCATTCTTCTCCTGCATTTTGATAAATACAAGTAACTCCTGAGGCACGAAACGCCATCATGAATTCTTCGCGCTCTCGTAAATCTGTTACAGCACGGGTCATCCCCATATCTTCCGTGGCATCTTGAAGTTCAACTTCTGAAGCGCCCCCCTCTATCATTTTTGCAATTACCACCGGTTCAGTTGCTGTTCTAGGCGAAAATGCATAACCATCAAACACCAATGATTCAGCATGAAGCTTTAAGCCATGCTCCATCTGTTTCTGGGAAGGCTTAAGAATATCTAACGCTATTTGTCTAGCTCGGCCAATTGATTGATTACCTTGAATAAGCTCATCCAATCTTTCAGGATTACCCGTTTTTGTTTGAAGCGCGGCAGAGGTATTTGTTACAGATAGTGCAGCAGCAGAAAAGGCAGTAGCCTTTAAAAGAGCACGTCTGGAAGAAGTCTTCTCTTCACTAGTGTTTTGATTTTGCACCATCGTCACTTCTCCTAAGTAAAACCCCTCACAGTACATACTTTATCCGAACGATAAATCCTTCTCTATTAAATATCATTATTCATCAAACCAATTGGTATAAACAAGAATATCTGTTAAGTTTAAACCTAACAAATACATAACACTGGGATTAAACCAATTATGAAAGCATCTACCTCAATTCTGATTATTTTATTAGGAAGCTTTAATATCATGGCAGAAGAAAAAGACAGGTTAATATTCAATTTTAACACACCAGAATCAGGTAAATCCTGGGTAAATGTTAACGACAATGTAATGGGTGGGATATCTTTAGGAAAATTTAAAATCACCGAAGATAAGACTCTGTTTTTTTATGGCAGCCTTTCGCTGGAAAATAATGGCGGCTTTGCTTCTATAAGGTGCCTACCAAAACAAGTTGGGATAAAGAAAAATGATTCAATCTGTTTCCAAGCGAAAGGTGATGGTCGAGAATACACGATGAACCTATACACCAACAAAAGAATCACTGCGTTTTCTTACAGGCAATCATTCCAGACCAAAAACAACGAATGGATTGAAATATCGCTTCCACTTGAAAAATTTATCGCAACCTCATTTGGCAAAGTGATACCAAAAGCTGAAACCATTAACCCTACCGAAATCGAATCACTTGGATTTATGATTGGAGATAAAAAACAGGGAGCTTTCACAATAGAATTTAAAAATATAATTACTAAATCAAAATAAAGCTGATTTTAAAACGATCAAGGAAGTGAACGCACCAGCCTCAAACCACGGCTATTACTACGGTCATCAGGCTTGGCCCCATTACGATCTGCACTTCGTAAACTACCAATTTGATTGTAAAAACAACCACCACGCATAACGCGAGATATGTTTGTCATGATCTTTTTGTTTTGGGAACGAAAAAATACATCTTCATCAGCACCATTCAAATCAGGATAAGCATCATAACTTTCCAAACACCATTCAAATACATTGCCACCGGTATCAAACAACCCAAATTCATTCGGCCTAAGAGAACCAACAGGCCATACTTGGTCTTTTGAATTCGCAAAATAAACACTATATCGATCCGTCAAACGAATATCAGAACCGTGGTTGAACATCGCTAAAGAACCAGCTCGATAAAAAAACTCAAACTCCGCTTCTGTAGGCATCCTGTAACCTTTTTTCTTTAGTGGTTCGTCAACAATCCTCATTCCCTCTTCATATAGCCCTTGATCATTAGGCAAGTAAACACACTCTGAAGCACCAAATTCTTTTTCGGTAAGAAGATTGCAAAAGCGGGCAGAATCGTACCACGAGATACAAATCATCGCGCTATCAGCAGTTTTTGAATATTTTTCTATATAGCGCTGTTGAGGCATCAACGTTAAAAAATCGTTTAAGGTAACCTCTTTTTGTGCTACAACAATCGATCTTGCAATTGCTCTTTCATGAATGCGCTCAGCTTCGTACCTTAACGGTTCATCAAGAGGAGAACCAATTTGAAACTTAGTCGGACCCTCAAGAATAACAAAAGTTTGCCCTATTGAATTTACTAGCCATTTATTTCCTGGAACTTTTTTAGATTTTAATGAATCACAGACCAAATCACATTCCTTCGCCATGCTCCATCGTTTTCGTAACAACCAATCCAATGCACCATGCAACCCAGCATCTGGGCTATTTTTATACAACGCAAGAAATTCGCTCTTCCACTTACTTTTGGTTTCGAAATCAATGGAATCAAGATCTAAATCACCAAGCGCTACAACAATGGCGCTTTTTGCTGAAATATCAGAGGTAGAGTTTATTTTTTCAACGAACATTGCAGGTGAAACACTAAGTTGCCCAAGCATCAATTGGCATTTGCTTTTAGCGGTTGGATCTGGTGAGAATGAAAAAACTGAAAACCCCGCCTCCTCACCCAAGCTAATTTGAATAGCAGCAGCAATTCCGCGTCTGTCTTGAAATCTAAGATTCTGGGGAAAGCCAGCCATTTCAAGTTTTGATGCTCTAATGTTTTTGGTAAGTTGCAAAACTTCCCCTTTCAAGGGAATCATTTTTGCAAGGATCGCCCGGGCATTTCTTGGATCGGATACCTCCATCAAGTCAAATAGCTGAGCGGAATCGCCACGACATAATTCGCAGCAAAGCCCAGTGGCAAAATCCCGCTGGAAAGATTCAATCTCAAAATTCTTAATTCTAGAAATCAACAAAGGGTACAATTTATCTTTTACCGACAAAAACACTTCTGCCCATTCAACCAAAAACAATTTGTTTTGAACCAGCAATTTATCAGCAATTTGTGGTAAATAAGAGTCAATTATAGGATGGTCTGGAGCCCAAGATGAAATAGCGCCCCCTAATCTTAATAATTCATCAGCATCAGCTTTTTTAAACTTCTGCACCAAACCTTCAATCAACATTTGCTTCGAAGGTTCAAGCCTTTTTCTGACAACTAAAAAATCAGGTACATTTGCTTTAAGCATTAAGTCACAGAGTTCACGATCTAACTCGGGATTGCCACAGCCTAATCCCAATAGCGCCTTCATTCGCCTAGGATCCGATTTATCCATTCCTGCAAGCTCATTTCGATAAATCAATGAAGTGCGCGAAATAAACTCATCAGATTTCTCAAGCGCTAATTCAAGTGATTTGCCCTCTGCAAGAAAGACACCAGCAACCATTGTTTTTGCCTTAGCATTCAAATCAGCTTCATATCCACGATGAATCAACCAGGCAGTAAAACATAAAAAGATGACACATGAGCAAAAAAGTGAAGCAACTAACTTGTAATTAACATTAATCTTTTTGGGGTTCAAGGACTGGTTACAAGAATCAAGATAAGATTTTAGATCAGCAGAAAATTCATTCGCTGAAGCGTAACGAGCATCTTTGTTTTTACAAAGAGCCTTCAAGCATATTTGTTCAACAGCCTTAGGAATACTTGGGTTAATTTTCGAGGGTAAAATAAAATCAGCCTTAATCACGCGGTCAATTATTTCTGCAATATTAGAACCCTGAAAGGGTCTTTCACCACAAAGCAATTCGTAAAAAACCACACCCAAGCAAAAAATATCAGACCGTTTATCAACCAGATTACCTTTGCCGCCAGCCTGCTCCGGGCTCATGTATGCTGGGGTTCCGGTAAATTCAGTCTGCTTATTTGAAAAATCAACTTTTAATGCCAAACCAAAATCTGCAACATGTGCGTTACCTAATTTATCAAGCAAAATATTATCTGGCTTTACATCCCGATGAACGAGCCCTTTCTCATGCGCATGTCCCAGTGCTTCTGAAACCATTAAAACTCTGGTAATCGCATCTTCAAGGGAACAGTCACCCTGCTTTATTTTTTGAGCTAGGCTTACGCCATCAATAAATTTCGAAATGAAGAAAACACCTTCAACTTCGGAACTACCCACATCATAAACGGGAACAATATGAGGGTGATCGAGTGAAGCAAGAATTCTCGCCTCTTCAAAAAATGATTTTAATCGTTCTGTGTCTTTGAATGCTTTTTTCGCAACTTTAATGGCAACCAACCTATCAAGCTTTTCATCCCTGGCAAGAAAAACTCTGCCAAAAGAACCTTCACCAAGCTGCTTTATCACCCGATAACGATCTAGTATAATATCTAACTGAACCTGCTCAGCATTTTCCCAATCCGTGATACCTGTAATAGATTTTAGAGCTGATACGGGTTGCGCATCAACTGAGTCGAATTGAACAACCGTTTCATTAAAACCAATCCTGTTGCCTGAATTATCATTTTGGGCAGACAGGATTTCCTTCTTATCCATCCAAAATGCCCCAAGAGTTATGAAACTTTACAAAAAACAATATCGAATCACACCATGATTACAGCAAGAAAACATACTTGTTTATTATAACCAATAAAACATTAAATCACTGTAACAAAAATGCGCAAGGTTAGCAGTTGCATGAATTGTTTAATCAGTAAGTACATTTTAATCCTGCCTAATCTTAATGCCTGACCTTAAATTCAGCATTATGAGCCTAATCTTTCTTACTTTCAGGAGCTAAATTTATGATTGCTTTAAATAAACCACTTTGCTTTTTAATTGCTTTAATACTATCTGCACAAAATGTTAACACCCAATACCTGCGTGCTTCGTTAATTCCAAACCTTTAGGTGAAAAATCCAAAGGTTCAAATATAGGAGTTGCAGTAGGACTTCCCCATCGCAACTCCTCCGTCTTAAAACAAGCTCATATCAATCAATAGGAAGTAAAAGGAAGAATAAGAAAAAGACACATGGCAAGCACCAGCGGATTTACATCCGCCGCTCGATAAAAAAAGGTGGGCTTGTGGGCATTGAATAAAAGTGGTGGAAAAGAAAAGAAAAGAAAAGAAAAGAAAAGAAAAGAAAAGAAAAGAAAAGAAAAAAGAAAGAGAAAGAGAAAGAGAAAATGCATTAATAATGAAAATAAAAAAGCCCGTGGACCAAAGTTCACGGGCTTAAATGCAACAAACAATCACAAGCAACTTATTTCAATGTTGCAAGGAAGGCAATAACATCAAGAAACTCTGCTGGGGAAATAGTTCCAGCCAAGCCTTCTGGCATACTGCTTTGTTTTAAAGTCTTGCGTTCTTCGATATCTGCAACTTTGATGACTCGTTTAACTTTGCCATCGAAAATCACAACTTCATCTTTGTTTTCACTTACCAGCAAACCAGTAACGATTTTGCCGCTAGAAGTGCTGATCAAGGTGGAAAGATATTTTTTATCAACATCTGCATTTGGGTCGATAATAGATTCCACAAGTTTGTATTTGGTAAGGCGCATACCAACTTTCATCATATCTGGGCCAAAATCCTGACCTTCGTTAAATACCTTATGGCAAGCAAGGCATCCCCTGCGGAAAACCTGTTTACCATTTTCAGCATCGCCACCCTTCATATCAGCAAGCGCCTGCATGGCCTTATTGCGTTGCTCCAAGGAAGAAGAATCCTTACCCAAAAGGATTTGTAAATAGGGAACAACTTGAGCACCTTTTTTATCAATAGAGATGACATTATCGAGAAGCTTTTTGCCTGCGGGATCATCCTTTGCAAGTTCGCCCTTCAGGTAACCTGTTCTCCAGCCATCAAGGTTTGCACCCAAAGCTGCTTCACCCGTGTATTGGGTAAAGTAGTCTGGGGGATTCTTACGTAAAGATTCAAGTACTGCACTAGCAGATTCGGTAGTGGCAAAATAACTAAGGCCACGAAGAGCTTCGGTTCGAGTTCTTCCACTTTCATTTAAGGACGCTGCTTTTAGAAGATCAAAAGCAGAGGGCAAATAATCGCGTTCATCTGCAACAATACGAGTGGCTGCAGCTTTCGCGTCTGATGTTTTGCAACCCATAACCTGCTTGACAAGATCGACGTCCAACGCATGGAAGCTT
>JAPLNF010000245.1 GCA_026692965.1 Planctomycetota bacterium | reverse complement strand
CTTTTCCCCCGATGGCAAACGGATTATTTTCCGCACAGATCGCAAGAAAAAAGACAATCTCCAAATCCATGTGATTGATGTGGATGGCAAAAACGATCGAACCCTTGCTGAAAATCTTGCTTGGGTTCAATGGTGCCCTTTTTGGTACACTGATAGCAAGCACATCCTATTCGCTGCTGCGGATCACTCGACCATGATGCGACCAAACTACGATCTCTACTGGATGAATGTTGATTCAGGCAAACAACAACGCATCACCTTTGCACCGGGTGCAGACATTCTTCCCGTTTTCACCAAAGATGGAAAAAAAATGATGTGGACATCTACCAGAGATGGCAGAAGCCCTGCCCAACTTTACATCGCTGATTTCACTCCACCACAAAACCCATAAGGCCTGCTCAGGTTCTAGCTGCCGAAGGGGGTTGTACCACCAGCGCCGCCACCCCGCATGAAATCTTCAGCCTTTTTAACTCTAATGCGGTAAGCTTCAAGCATGGATTTTCGATAGGCATTTTCGCGATCAGAAACGATGTTGTGAACTTCAAGCTGGCCCAATGGGTTGATAATGTAAGCCTCGATCATGCGATTAGTATCTTCAACTTTAGAGACAACAGCTCTAGCATCGGGGCCTGCACTTTTAACACGGTCGTGGGTATATTCAGGGCCTTCAAAATCGACCAAGAGAAAATCAGGACGATCTTTTCGATCGGGGGAGAAATCAACAAGGATACCATCGCCTGTTTTCGTGGCAGGCATGCCACCCTTCACAATTTTCGGAGGTAATAAGCCAAAGCCTTCAAAGAAATAAATCCATAAAGGAATCTTTGCGATAACCTGCCTACCTACAAATTCTCCACGGAAAACAGAAACTCTTTCTGCAACGGCCCAATCTCCCACTGAAAGATTTTGCGTAGCAGCGCCGGTATTTAAAAACCACTTATGTATCTGCATAGGCACCTGCCTCTTGCTATCCTCGCTGGCCAAACCTTTGAAGCTTTTCTCATCTTCCTTGCGTTGATCAATCAAGTAGCATGACTGTTCTTCAGGTAAGCTTAAAATAATCGGCACCTTGGACCACTCGGATAAAAGTTCTGCACCATCGGCATAGGAAGGGGATGCAACATCCTTGGTACGTTTATAATTCGGGTTACCCATGCGAATCTGAACGCGGTATTCGTAGGTTTCACCAGGTTGGATATCCACATCGATAAAACGAACCAGATTATGAACAGCAGGTTCTACATCTTGGCCTTGAGCCAACCCAGGCGTCGTTGCAGGAGCCCCCGGAATAAATCCGCCAGCGCCAACGGTTCCACTGGGATTAAAGGTTGGGGGAGCCATGCCCGGGCCTTCGCCAGTGGCACCTGTTGCTACGGGTGCAGGAGAAAAAACATCAAAGGTATCTTGCTTAGTTCGGGGCTTCGATTGCTTGAGTTTATCTTTGTCTTTTCGTGCAGATTCCTCAACCTGAGACTTTATTTTAACTAAAGAAAGTTCCGCGTCATCCACTTTGGGGTAATGTTCGGGATCAAATGCCCTCAGTTTAGGCATCATCAATCCATTGACAATAAAATCAGCAATACTAGGGTCTTCGGGTTCAAAGCGGAAATCCGTTGAAGTCGCAAATGGGAGGTAATTACCGCGGATATCCAGAGGTTTCCAATCCTCCCATTTTCCATCCGCTGTCTTTTTACGCCTTTCAACATTCATCCCTAAGAATCGAAATGCGTTGACACCTACATTAGGATCCTCCGGACTGGCAGTAGCATCATTCAAAACTTCAGAAAAAGAACCGAGCTTTAATTTATTGCGAAACTCTTCCAACTGAGCCTTGTAAGGAAAAGATGCGTTAACAATCGCCATGCGTAAGGGCAAGGCTTGCTCTGCAGGGCGATAGGAACCTTTCATTTTTTCAAATTCTTCTGCGGTAACAGTCAAGGTTTCTGCCATTTTCCTACCACTAAACTCAAGGTTTTTAAGATACGCAATCAACCTATCGCTATACTTGGTGCCCTCGGAAGTGGCCTTGGGAGCATTTTTCTTGGCAGCAAAAAGGCGAATCTGAGCGGCTTTTTGTTGGGCCGCAGCAGTGTTTCCCCCTCCAGCAGGAGTCCCTGCTGCCCCACCCGCCATGCCTGTTGTTGCAGCGCCTTTGATTACTGTCAAACCTTTGCCATCCTTGTTGAACATGTAGCTTTTGACTGCAACCCTAGCGAGAGAGACTTTGGCATCATCGACGGTTAAAATAGCAGGTGGCCTACGCTTGACATCGATAAATTCGCTTTCAGAAAACATTTGTCGGCCACGATAAGCAGTAGGATCAAGTTTATCGAGCGCAGCAAGTTTGGTAGAACTATTTTCAGGTCCTGGATTATCGTTTTCGCCAGGCTCGGCTCTTTTAAAGGCCTGGCTTTTATCATCAGCCAGCTTTTTCATATCGTCAGCATTCTTAACCGGACTGGGTGCAGAATAACTGCCCCATAATCCCAAGCCGCCAAAAAGAACCATGATGGCAAGGCAAACACCCAAGCCAACCTTCTCGCCCTTTTCCTTGGCATAGTTAAGAATGACCTGCCCTAGGGCTTTGAAATCAATTTTTGCCTTAGCCATGATTCACTCTCCAAAACTCTTATTATTTACAAATCGTGTAAGATTACAAACGCTCAATATCCCGATATCGTTTTTTACTTGGCATCTTCAGCAGGAGCCACCGGAGGAGTACCAGGTTTTTCAAAAAGTGAAGCAACCCCGTAAAGATTAAGCTCTACGATGTTGATATCTCCCGAGCCATCTGTTGCCCCACCAGAGCCAGGACGAAAAGACCCCATTCCACCGGGACCTGAAGTGCGCATTCCGCCACTTTCAGAACCACCGCCCGACCCCGGGGGTGGCCGAAAACCACCGGGACCACCGGGACCACCAGGACCACCAGGACCAGCAACAGGAGGCCTAAACCCAGTGTTGCCTGGTCCACCCGAATTTTCAGCAGATGTATCTGTTGGCCCTGCGGCACCGGCAATAAGGCTCGAAGATTTATATCCATTCAAATGCTGATAATGAAACTGCGTAATTTGAATTCTCAGCTTAGAGTTGGCAAGCGAAGCTAATACCTCATTCATAACAGTTTGATCAAGAATTAAAGACATCGCAAAGGGGAGATGCCTGCACTGGTCTGTGGTATGGATGTAAAGAGCACGATCAATACCATTGATGAGAGTTGGATCCTTGGCAACGGCAGCGCTGCCCAAACCACGGCCCATCATCATTCCACCACTAGGCATTCCACCTGGAGGAGGACCGCCGGGCATTCCACCGGGGGGACCGCCGGGCATTCCACCTGGAGGTGAACCTGGGCCAGAACCACCTTCAGCAGCGGCTTCTGCTCCGCCTGTATCTTTCTTTAAAACATTAGGAGATCGGCTAACCAGCTTTAGGTTTGCCATTCGATGGCTCGTTCTGGCAATCTCAAGGGCGTAAATCATCTTGATTGGGGTATTCTTGGAGGTAAATACCTGCTCAAGAGTAAACTCTTTATCGATGTCAAAACTGAAGGGCAATACAAGTTTGTCTTTGAGAAACTCACGCATTTGTCCAAATCCCAATGGCTCTCCTTGAGCCCTCAAAGGAATCACGGTAGTTCCCTGACGCAATACAAACTCCGTGGTAGAGCCAGCAACAGGATTGTCCAGAGGAAGAATTCGCTGGTCTTGATGCACATTCATGATTTTAGTTCTGGGGCTGATAAATTTTTCACGCTCCAGAGATCCAAACATCAGGTCTACTTCCCAGATCGAGTTGTAAAATCTTTTCCTAGCTTTTACTTCCGGAGGATTAACTTCATCCTTGGCAATAGTATCGGGGGTCATCAATCCAATGGATTGAATAGCTTTAAGGATATCGCGGATAAGCTCTCTTTTGACCCAGAAAGATTCTTGAGCAAGCCATACTTCTTCAGCAGTAGGGGTAGAACCGCGCTTCCAAGTTATTGGAGCCATCAAAGTATCGAACCCACTGTTGAATTCGACAGGAAATCTTGCATCAACTAATTCTTTTTCAAAATTATGAAACTGCGAGAGGTAAAGGGTATCTTTATAAATATCTAGGGTGGTGCCATCGATGGGTTCGGAGGGATAACGCCAGTTACCTTCATTGTTGGCATTCATGGAAAGTTTTTCAGGAATGTTGGGATCAATCTTGGACCAGACAAGTTTACCCGACTTGGGATCATATTTTTTCTCCCAGATTTCATCCCTTTTGAACCAAGTTTGCATGTCTTTTTGAGGAAGCCAAGCTTTGTTCCAAATTTCATCGCGCTGAGTTTTTAACTTTTCTTCCCGAGCGTTCCAAGAAGGTAGAAACTTTTCATTTTTAAAATCGCTCAGGCCTTTGACTGCCTTGAGCTTTTCAGCATAAGCCTTTTGCTCTTTTTCTCCACCAATTGAAGTAAGCTGAAAATAAGAGAGCACGAGGAGAAGAACTACAAGAACCCCAAGTCCGATCCAAAATCGAAACTTGTTTATCTGCTTCATATCAATTTTCATTTTGGCTTTAGCCATGATAATTCTCACTTCTAAAACAATTAAAAACAGGTATTAAAATTCAATGTCCTTATTGTGCAGCAGGCGCAGCAGGCGCAGCAGCAGGCTGATTCAATGGTGGCCTATTCCCTGGTAAATCTCCCCTTGGCCGCCCGATTGTCGCTTTCTTAACAGGATCAATTACTCCCCGTGGAGCACCTTTGCCCGGCCCTGTAGAAATTAATCCTGCACCACCCGTTGCATCTGCAGGGGTCGCTACAGCAGCATCGCCTTCAGCAGCACGCATGGCATCAGAAGGAGTGGGCTCTTTCCAAATAAAGAAAATGACAAATTCGGTTCTGGTATGGTTGGACTTAGCCCCCGTAGTAGTGGCAGTGGAAGCAGTCCCGCCAGGGCCTGTCATCGTATCACCAGGGCCACCGCCCATGCCCATGCCGCCCCCGCCATAACCACCCTGAGAAGAAACAGCACCAGTAGAACCCAAAGGTTGCCAAGCATCGCGAGTAGGCGCAGCACCTGCCCCACCTCCGCCCCCGCCACCTGACATTCCTGGTCCGCCTGGGCTACCTGGCGGAGGCATACCCCCACCTGCAGCACCACCGCCTTCACCAAATCCACCAGCCCGCAAGGCATTGCCAAGATAACTCTGACTTATAATTTCAAAGTTAGATCGTTCATTGGTTTTTTTGGTCAGGTATTTGTAGACAAGAACATGGCTGACCCGGTTAACAACCGGGCCTAAATCTGGAAGCCCAGCGGCTGCTGGAGCTGCCTCTGCATTATTCCCAGGCGCATTTTTAACAATGCCATATCGAACAAGATTTTCGAGTAAGACTTCCTGCACAAATCGTTTTTGATCTAACTGAAAGGTATAACCCCGCAATTCGACAACCCAGCCAGAACCATCGGGGCTTTTTTCCCAATGCTCAATAGGCCGAACATCTTCCTTAACCTTGCGTTCTTCAGACTTGCCACCACCCTTGACCTGCTGCCAAAACCCGGAAAGATTTTCGGTAAATTTGCAATCAACGGACTCAATATTAAACTCGATCAGTTGATCAATGTTTTTTCCAAGAGTATCACCAGGCTCGTACCCATCGTTGCCAAATTCATCCCTCGACAAAGTTTGCCTGCGTACCAATTCCTTGTACGCAACTTCGCCTCTAGGCCTGTTTTGAGCCACATTCCAATAAGCCGCACGTTGTTGTTCAGAAAGGTTTTTACCATCCTGCCTTGGAATGGCTTCGTTCAAATAAGTGAAAAGATCAAGCCAGTTGAATCTTTCGTCCTGCCCTGACAACAGACTTTTCACATTAGATTCTTCTTTGGCGACATTACTTTTAGCATCTTCAAAGTTTTTCTTCCCTTTACCCACATCGCCAATGATTCTTTCACCATCTTTAATCGACTTGGCAACCGTGGGATCAGTCCAAGCACGAGCTTGCAAATGATTCTTTAAAGAGTAGGTGCTGAGGCCGAGCAAAACCGCTGCAGCAGCGGCAACGGCCCAAGGCCTTTTCATTTTAAGTTGTCGTTCTGCAACAATTTCAGGAGGCAGTAAATTCGTGGTCATTCGCACTTGCTTCAAACCCTGCAAGGCCAAGCCATAAGCACCCGCAAAGGTTAAAAGGTTGTCACTGAAGTTGGTCGCCTTGATGACCGAATCGCCCTGAAGCCTTTCGAATTTTCCGGGCTTCCTTAGCTCTATACCCAATTTTTCCTGCAAAAATCGCTGCAACCCATGCAACTTAAAACCGTTGCCCAGTGCGAGCATATATTCAAATTCAATGTTGCGATGGCGATTACTAAAATAAGTAAGCGAGCGCTGTAACTCGCCCACCAAATCTTGGAAGATGGGTTTCACCGCAGTGATTACGGCCTTTAAATCAGGGCCATCCTTGCTTGTGGTTGTGGCTTTAGCAATCGTTCGTTTTAAATGCTCAGCCTTGGCGAAAGTCAGCTTGAATTCTTTAGCGATTTCCTTGGTGAACCTGCTGCCACCAATACTGATACTTCTTTGCTCGATGATTTTGGTACCATCGGTCAGCACCAGATTGCTGATATCATTGCCTATATCCAAACCCAGAACGCCTTTTTTAGGTGCATCATCATCATCCGATTCAATAGCAGGCGAACCATCGGCTTTGTAATTTTTCCCCAAAACATCATAAGCAATGTAATTGATAAGGGCCAAAGGAGCCATCTGAACCGCATGAAGATCAATATTTACATCGCGGTAATTCAGAAGAGTTTTATTGATGAAATCGCGTTTCATTGCAAAAAGCCCGATCTCACTATCCAAAGCAAGACCATCAATCACCATACCCGAACCAAGCTTTTGAAAATCCCAAACCACCTCATTAAGGGGGAAGGGAATTTGCTGCTTGGCTTCGAATCGAACGATTTCAGCTATTTTGCTTTCTTCAACCGGGGGCAATTTGACAAAGCGCGCCAAACCACTCTGGCTTGAAACAGACAAGCAGACCAAATCGCCTCGAACCTTGTTACGTGAAAGAAACTTCAACAAAGCCTCTTTGATCATTTTGTCTTGATCTTGAAGATTTTCAGGCTGGCTAAGAATCTTGGCATGATCAATAAAATCATAATGAGTTGCAACAGGCGAACCGTTCTGCATTTCGATGCGGATAGCCTTCATCGAGCATACGCCCATCTCCAAACCCCAAGCCCCTTGATTTTTCGACATATCAACCTCTTGTATTATTAGGCACTTTTGCGCCAATTCTGACTAAAGGACTAGTTGCCTACTCTACCGCCAAGACAAGAACAAACCCATGAAAAAGCAAGCATAAAGGCTACCATGGAGGTAATGCCAATGTAAACCACCAAAATGACTAATGGTATTCTCCCATCTAGAAACACCCGGAGGCAGGGATTGTTGGAAAAATTATGAAAGGAAATACAAAAATAGCGAAGCCGTCCGGATTCCTCGGATGAGGTAAACCGTACGGCTTCGCTTATGGGCAGAATAATCTAGGCGATCATTCTTATTAGTTATTTTCTCGCTTTTCATCAATCATGGTTTGGATGCGTTCGGAAAGAAGCGCGGTATCAAATGGCTTCTTGAATGCTTCGTTAAAACCAAACTGACTCAAAGCTTCTGGGCTTGCTTCATCTTCACTAGCCATCGCAATGATGACAGTAGATTCATAAGCAATGTTTCTGCGAAGGTTTTGGGCAATCTGAAGGCCTTCACTGCGCCCCATTGCAAGGTCAATTACAATGGTATCGGGATGAAAGCTTTCTGCTTGAATGCCTGCTTCAAACCCGCTGTTGGCAACTTCATATTTGAAGTCTTCATCTTCGGGAAGCAATTCCTTGATTCTATCGGTAAAGATTTTCTCAGTACCGATGAGAAGAATCTTGTGCCAACCTTCTTCTTCGAGTTCTCCAAGGGGCATACCATGTTCTTTAAGGAACCGGATAAGCTGTTCTCGGGGAATTCGACGATCCTGACTACCAGGAATACGGTAGCCACGAAGCCTGCCAGAATCGAACCATTTGCTAACCGTCCTTGGCGCTACTTTACAAATCTTCGCGACCTGGCCGGTGGTGAACACCTTCTTCATTTGAAATTCTCCATAAATCAATACAGGGTGGCTGGGTCTCTTAAACCGGGTTATGCGGAATATTCCCGGCAAAGCATCCACATCTACCTATTTCGAATCTCCGGCCTGGCCATTTTGTATTAGGCAATCAGACCTTTATGTCGGCACACACCAACATTCCGTCATCCACAATGATCTCCGTCCCCGAGATCATTCCAGGCGCGGCTTCCCGAAATAGGAAGAGTCACCAAGGTTGAGTATTCACCTCTTAAGGATCCATTCTCCATCCTTGGAGCCTTAGATCACTTTCAGCGGTTATGTCTCTTCCGCCTTGGTTAATAATTAAATCGGTTAAATTGGTCGTGAAGATTAGAAATATCTTTGCAAGTTAGATAGATTCTGTCATTTGACCCTACTACGACTTCTGCCACACTTACCCCACTTCGCATCGGCACGCAGCTTCTAATGCTTATCCCCCCTCTAGGGATTATGCGACTTCCTATTTTTCTTAATCCCCTATAAAACAAGGATTTCCTAGTTAACCAAAGGCCCCCGGCCCAATGGGCCACAACCTTGTTAAAACAAAGAATTTCGAGCCCTAACCTAAAAGGAAATAGGGGTAGAATTGCTGCAAAATATTTTTTGTGAGTATTAAAAAAAATCAGATTATTCAGGCACCAAACTCTTACGATATACCATCATATCATCGCCCGCGGCGTAGAAACCCCGCATCCGAGCTTCTAATAGGTAGCCATACTTAAGATAAAACTTCCTTGTAGGGTCATACTTGTCTTGGGAAGAGGTTTCAATGAATAAAACCCTGCCTCCAAGTTCTAAAGCATGTTTTTCAACATGTTTGAGCATTCGCCCGCCCGACCCCTTACCCTGCAAGGCATTTTGCACCACAAGCCGCCATAACCGCCAGGTTCCTTCGGGCATAGGTGCTGGGGCGTAGTAAACGAAGCCTAATTTCTGATCTTTATCCTGTAATAAATACGCTTTATGGTCATAGACATGGTTTTCCTCATGATAATCGTCCAGCACTTCTCTTAATGCCTGCACTTCATGCTCTTTAAAAAAACCCGTTTCATCAGCCATTGTTACCAAATCATCCGTATGATCAGGCAATAAGGGTATCATTTCAAAGTTATCATGATTCATTTTCAAAACCTTTTTTGTTTTTAAAACCAAACAACCTACCAATGCCTTTTCTCAAAAGGCCATCCAATACGCTGTAAGAATAAGCAAACAAAAGCTTAATAGCTAATTATTATTGCAGACCACAAATAGATGAACAAAGACGAATACAAAACAAAGAGTCAATTGAATTTAAAAGTAACGTTATTTTGGGCAAACTGAGTAAAAAATAAAGTGATTAGCGACTTAAAAGACGGGAATAACCTCGTCCTATAAACTGCAGCGTGTTTTACTTTATCCAAAAAGAAACTACCGATTTACTCGAAATCTCTGACAGCACCTTCAAGCTTTTAGGGAAAAGCCGAGAATGTGAAGGCAGTGCCGTTTCTTTGCCACTGCCCCCGTTTTTTTAATTACTGAGATGTTTAACTAAAACCCAAGCCCCTTATTACCAGTTATCAGCTTTTTGCACAGCAAGCGCTGCTTCAAGCTCAGACTTTTTGGGCTTTAATTCTAATCCAATGTAATCTTTATACCCTAGATCCTTAACGCCCTTGAGCAGTTCAGCAAATTTGATTTCGCCAATACCCGGTTCATTTCTGCCAGGGTGATCTGCAATTTGTAGGTACCCAACACAATCGAGCCCCTTCTTAAGGTTTTCCAGAAGATTGCCCTCAGTTATATACATGTGGTAAAGATCCCAGTTGAGTTTAACCTTAGGGCTGTTGACCGCCCGGATGATTTTTGTTGCTGGCTCACTGCCATAAAGGCAATGCCCCTTGTGATCAACCTTGATATTCATGGGTTCAAGAATCAGCATGATTCCATGCTTTTCAGCAATCGGAGCTGCTTTTTTAAGCCCCTCGATAATATTTTCATGCATCTTTTCCTGACTTACATCTTTAATGTCATTGCCCCCGACCACAGTCATCATCTTGCAATCCAGCTTCTTTGCTGTTTCGCAAGATGCTTCGATTTCTTCCAAGAACTTCGAATGATTTTTAGGATCGTTCAAACCAGGAGAAAAACCCCATGCGGTAAACTGGGTAATGCTAATGTCATGCTTCTTGCAAGTTTCAATCACTGCAGGAATGTTCTTATTGCGCCAAGGCCAGAATTCCACAGCTTTAAAACCAAGTGCAGCGGCATTCTCGAGCCTTTTGGTAAACTCTTTCTCATTGGACCACCACATTTCAACATTCACTGCAAACTTGGTGTTCTTAGTCTGGCCTGGAAGTGGATCTGCAGCATTGGATACCCCGGTTAAAAGGGTGCCCGCTGCCAATGCTGAAAACTCTCTGCGATTCATTGCCATGATTTAATTTCCTTTTCCTTGTTTGGGATTTTCGTGAACAGTAGGGAAGATTTCACTCTTCTTAACTTCAAGCAGATCGTTATTTTTGGTAACCACCCTGCATGAGATTCCCGGTAATTTAGCTGCCAATTCCATTCCTTTAGCAACCCCCAGAATGCTTACCACTTTAGTAAGGGAATCCGAGTCTATCCCATGCGGGGCGACGATGGTAACAGAAATTCTTTCCGTCAGCCCAATACCCGTCTTGGAATTCACCAAATGAGAATATCTTTTTCCGCCAATCTCTACATACTGCTCAGTATCCCCCGAGGTGGAAACAGCGCAATTAGCAAGCACCATATACCTGCTAGCTGCATCCCCCTCTTCCAAAACAGGTGCGATTCCGACTTTCCAGCCCTTGGCATTAGGCGGTGGATCCCCCAAAGCAACATCGCCACCCATCGCAACCAAAGCCGAGCTTATTCCCATTTTTTTAAGCACATTCAATGATTCTTCAGCAGCATACCCCTTCGCAATGCCTCCAAGATCGAGCATCATGCCTGTTTTTTTCAACCAGACTGTCTTTTTCAGGGGATCGATCACCATGGATTGATAATCAACCAGTTTCAAAGCAGCTTCGAGTTCATCTTTATCAGGCATTTGGATGCTTTTTCGGGCCCTGCGCCAAAGCTTTACCACCGGCCCAACAGTTACATCAAAGGCCCCATTGGAAAGTACAGAAACCTCATGGGCCCGGGTTAGAACTTTAAAAAGATCTTCTCCCACCGAAACCGGCCCGGTTCCAGATCTTGCACATAATTGCCTCAATTCACTTTCCTGATTGTAGTCTGACATGATACTATCTAGTTGTTTCATGCGCAGGAAAGCAGCATTGGCACAACGACTTGCCTCTTCTTTATTCATAGAATAAAGAATTATCTGGCATTTTGTTCCCATATGGGGCTGGCTGAAACGATATAGTGTAAGCTCGCTTTTCGACTGGAAAGGAATGGCCAGTGCGATTACTGCAAGCAAGGTAACATTCATTCCTAAGGTTTCCATTTGACAAAGGTAGTTG
>JAPLNF010000244.1 GCA_026692965.1 Planctomycetota bacterium | reverse complement strand
GATCCTCTTTTCTACTTTTGCAAAAGATGCAGTCGCCTTTTTGGAGAAAGTCATCGCTTGGGATGGCAAATCTTGGTTTTAATTGAATGGCTTTTGAAACCGCAGTTTGACTTAAACTTGATCATTTTCTTAATTCTTTGGCCTTTGCAAAGTCAGCTTCTGCTTCCATGTTTTTGTCTAATGCTTTATAGGAATCGCCACGATTGACATATGCATCCGCATGCCTAGGATTCAATTCAATAGTTTTAGTAAAATCAGCAATGGCTTCGGTAAATTTCTGCTGTTTTGCATACGCAATACCACGGTTGTAATAGGCATCTGCATACTTGGGAGCTAGCTCGATAGCTTTATTGTAATCAGTAATGGCTTCAGGGATTTTTTCTTGTTTACTCAAAGAAAAGCCACGGTGGTTGTAAGCATTTATAAAGGTAGGTTCTATTTCAATTGCTTTGGTGAAATGAATGATTGCAGAACTCCACTCGCTGTTTTTTGAGGCAACATATCCTTTGTGGAATGCTACACCGCTTGCGCCGTCATCTACTTTATCTTCTCTGCCACATCCGCTTAGCACGGAAATCAGGAAAATCGCAGCGAAAGTGTGGGTTAATCTGCTCATAGTGCACCAAAAGGCCAAGTGGAACTAATCAATCTTTAGGGTAGTTGGATTAGAAGGTAAGTCTAGTTAAAACGCAAACTTTTGGACTAAGCTGGGTTAAAACTTCAAAAGAATGATGGGCGATTTTATTTGGGGTGAACGTAATCATGGAACTAGGACGAGCCTTGGAGAGTTGTTTTTTCCTGCAGCGAGTTCTTCGAAAGCAATGCGAATATCTGCAAGTGGTTTTGTTTCGACTAAGACTTTGGCTTTGCCTAGATGATGATAATCCACAACTTCTTTAAGGGTGGAAATCGGGCCTACATGCGAGCCCAAAATCCGGATTCCACGAGTGACCAGTTCAAACCAAGGCAATGACAATTCTTTATTCTTTCCTAGGGCAACTAAAGCAAGCGTGCCACCATTTCTTAATGCCTTCATCGAATCTGTTACTGCGCTTGGGTCTGCAGCAAATACCGCAGCAGCATCAACCAAAGGTTTGGGATTGAGAGAAATCCATTCTTCTGGGGAATAAGTTTCTGCGCCTAAAAGTTTGGCCTGAGCAATGCGAATTGCAGATGGATCGATTGCAATGATGCGGGTGAAAAACTCTTTAGCATACTGAATTGCAAGATGGCCTACCCCGCCCACGCCCATGATTAAGAGTGTTTGGTTTTCATTCGAGCGCAACTTTTTGACGGTTTCAAAAGCGGTAAGCCCTGCACACGCCAAGGGGGCAACTTGCACAGGATCGATATCTTTTGGAAGAGGAAGTATGTAGCGAAAATCTGCAGTGGTATATTCAGCATGGGTGCCTGGGATGACATACCCTGTGTTAAATTGCCTGTCGCAATAATTTTCGTTTCCAGAAGAACAGAACGAACAAGTTCTGCAGGTTCTGCCAACCCATGGGATGAGAACTTTTTGATCGATGCTGAAGCCTGTAACTTTCGAGCCTAAAGCTTCGATAATGCCCACGCCCTCATGGCCTGGAATTAGCGGAAGAATAGGCTTTTTGTCCCATGAACCGTTGATAGCATGAAGATCGGTATGGCAGATTCCTGATGCGAGGATACGAACCAGAACCTGATTGGGCTTGGGTTCTGGGATGGGCAGATCTTCCAACTGAATGCCTAATGAAAAATCTCTTAATACCGCTGCCCGCATGGTTCGCATGAGCTAGTTTTTCCTTTAAGCGGGTTGCTGTTGGCTGAGGCAGTGCAGCGTGCCAAGCCCTAGTACTAGATCCACGCAATGGATACCGACAATCTTACGAGTCGGGAACAATTGGGAAAGCAGGTTTAATGCGACGCGATCGTTTGCATCGTTGAATGTTGGGACTAGCACGATGCCATTAGCAATATAAAAGTTTGCATAACTTGCGGGCAGGCGTTGGCCTGCAAACATAACAGGTGCCGGCATGGGAAGTTCGAACACTTGCAACTTGTTTCCTTGGGCATCGGTCATGGATTTAAGCCTAGCAAGGTTATCCTTCAGGGGTTCATAGTTGATATCGGATTTGTTTTCTTCGATCATAGTGATGACTTTTCCAGGTGCGATAAATCTTGCAAGGTCATCCACATGGCCATGGGTGTCGTCACCTGCGATGCCATTGCCTAGCCAAAGAACTTTTTTAACACCTAGATAGTTAGCGAAGAAAGTTTCGTAATCTTGTTTGGAGAACCCTGGGTTTCGTTCTTGAGTTTTGGAGAGCAGACATTCTTCGGTGGTGAGAAGAGTGCCTTGGCCATCGACATCGATACTGCCTCCTTCGAGGATGGGTTGGGTGTTGTTATGTTTGGGTTCCCAGAGAGGGCAATTTAAATTGGAAGAGACGAACTTGGGGATATCATCATCGAAATTAAAGTTGTCGTACTTGGCCCAAGCATTGAAGCGTAAATTGAGGATGGTTTTATTGGAATGTTTGTCTTTGAGGAACAGAGGGCCGTAGTCGCGAATCCAAGAGCGATTGGTGGGCGCATGAATAAAAGTAATGTTATCGAGGTTGGCGCCAGCTTCGAAAAGGATATGAGAAACTGCGTCTGCAGAATGCTGATTTGGAACAATAAGTTTGACCAGTTCGCGAGAGGCCAGATTTTTAATGATTTCGGAATAAACAAAAGGGATGGCGGGGAATTTTCCGGGCCAGTCGCTTGGTTCGTGAGGCCAGGAAAGCCAAGTTGCGGCATGATTTTCCCACTCCGCAGGCAATCTAAATCCTAACCCCATAAGCTCTTCGGTTGATTTTCCCATAATGCCTGACTCCTTTAATTTTCATTCTTCTCAAAAAGAATAAAGTTCTTGGGAACATTTAGGTTCGATATTAAGATATTTTCCTATAAACTAATAGATCGTTGGGATTAATTGTTGCAAGGGTTTATTATGTATTTGGATAAGAAGAACGAATTGGCAAAAGCCAGCTTCTCTTTAAATGATGAATTCCGACCTTTTTCTTTGATGGGCAACCGCCATCTTCAGACCTTGTTAGGATCCTTATCTGACAGTTCCCCTCCAGAATTCCCCTCGAAGGAAGTGGTTCTGCCTGTAAGCGATGGCGATTCAATTTTAGTGCTAGATTCCAAGCCCGTTTCTTGGGTACCCGGCAAGCCGATTGCGATTTTAGTGCATGGTTTGACTGGAAGCCATAGATCCAGCCATGTGGTGCGGGTGGGCGATCGTTTGTATAGGCGGGGTTGCAGGGTGATCCGGATGAATCAGCGTGGTGCTGGTCCTGGTTTGCATCTTGCCCGGTGGTCATATCACGCGGGTCGTTCAGAAGATATCCGCAAGGTGATGGAATACTTTCAAAGTGCGGTAGATCCTTCGCCTTTATTTCTTGTTGGTTTCTCCTTGGGTGGGAATCTGATATTAAAAACTGCAGGGGAAAGCGGCGATTTACACGGCCTTGCAGGGGTTGCAGCGATGGCACCCCCCATCAATCTCATGCAGTGTTCCGAATTGATCGGGAAGCAGGAAAACCGGATCTATGAAAAGCATTTTTTATCTTACCTAATGCTGGAAGCAAAAAAGCGCCAACGGTATTTCCCAGAGTTGCCACCGTTGAAATTTCCATCCAACATGTCGATTCGATTGTTTGATGAGCACTACACTGCGCCTAGGGCAGGATATGACTGCGCAGAACATTATTATCAGGAATGCTCATCTGAAAGATTCATCAAAAACATCACTGTGCCAACCTTGATACTTACTTCGCGGGATGATCCATTCATATCAGTTGGGCCGTTTGAAAAGCTGAACGCCCCGGATTGTGTTTCGATTTCGATTCAAAATCGTGGTGGCCATCTTGGTTTTCTGGGCTCCGATGGCAGGGGTGGCATTCGCTGGGGCGAAACAAAATTGATTCAATGGATAGATCAACATTTATAATCGTTGTTTTTAAAGTGGTTTGGGCCCTGCATTACAAACCTCCAACGCGACCTTTCCTACAAACTTTTTAAAATTCGCTTCAAACAAGCTAGAAAGCTTACTGGCACTTACCCGGTAATCTTCATGATTTTGCCAAGCTAGTATGGGATTGAGCATTTCCTTTTCCACCCCGGGGCAAGCCGAGGGAACTTCCAGACCAAAATAAGAATCTTTCGTAAATGCAATGGAATCGAAGTTTCCGTGCAATACGCCTGATAACAATGCCCTAGTTACCTGAATTGGGTAACGGTGTCCCACGCCTGGTTTACCGCCCCTCCAACCAGTGTTAATTAGCCAAACTTTGCAATGATGAGATTGCAGCTTCTTTTGTAGTAGCCCTGCATAAACGGAAGAATGCCTAGGCATGAATGGCGCACCAAAGCAAGAACTGAATGTGGCAGAGGGTTCGGTAACTCCCTGCTCGGTGCCTGCAACCTTGGCGGTGTATCCTGAAAGGAAATGATACATGGCTTGAAATTCGTTGAGCCTGCTAAGTGGAGGAAGAACTCCAAAGGCATCACAGGTAAGGAAAAAGATATTTTTGGGATGCCCGCCCATGGAATCCGGGCAGATATCGCGGACCAAATCGAGAGGGTATGCAGCGCGGGTGTTTTCAGTTAAAGAGGCATCAAAGAAATCAGGGACATGTGTTTTTTCATCGATTGGAACATTTTCAAGTACCGACCCAAATTGAAGTGCATTAAAAATATGTGGCTCTGCTTTAGGCGAAAGCTTGATGGTCTTGGCATAGCACCCGCCCTCGAAATTAAAAATCCCCGTATCTGACCACCCATGCTCATCATCGCCAATAAGAAGGCGCTCTGGGTCTGCAGAAAGTGTGGTTTTTCCCGTGCCCGATAAACCAAATAACAATGCGACATCGCCTTCCCTGCCCATGGTGGAAGCACAATGCATCGGAAATACTTGCTGTTCGGGTAGGATGAAATTAAGGAAGCTGAAAACAGCTTTCTTGATCTCTCCCGCGTAGGAAGTGCCTGAAATAAGCACCAGATTTTTGGTTAGATTGAGCACAATATTGGTTTTTGCTGCATGCGTATCAACGAGGATGGTCAGAGTTTTTCCATTGAAGTTTTTGATTGGTTTTCGAAACATGCAGCGGGCGAATAAATTGTGCCATGCTAAATCTGCGATCACCTTTACACCGATGGCGTGTTTATTATCCGCGCACGCAGAGCCCGACATCATAAATGTTTCTTTTGAAGCAAGCGCTTTTATAGTCGCAGAAAATAGCAAATCAAAATCGGTAGGGCTCATGGGCTGATTGATCGTACCCCATTCAATTGCTGTACTTATTGATGGTTCATCTACTAAATAACGGTCTTTAGGTGATCTTCCTGTGTGGGTTCCTGTTTTTACTGAAAAGGAGCCTCGATCGCTAAGTTGCCCTTCGTTGCGTTGAATGGCTAGTTCTATAAGGCCTGCATTGCTATTTAAAGATTTGCAATTTGGAGACTTTACGAGAGTTTCGATCATTTCTTGGTGATTCATTAAAATAAACTCCTTTTATCAGGCGCAGTAAGGTAAAAATAATGGTGTGAATAATAAAGTACTAATAGTAATGTCACTGTAATTATATTAGGGAAACATGAATAATAAAACCTTTTCTTTGTGGGTACCAGCATAATGCGAGCGCATGTACTTGAATACTTTTTAAAGGGTATATTTCTTGGGCTGGCGATTTATGGCTCTCTCCAAGTCGGAAGCCTAGAAACCCCCACCTTTGCAACATTTCTCACATTAAACGGTATAGCCTGGGCTGGCTTGTTTGTTGCATTTATCGCAGGGGTGATATCTCAACGAGCCCAGATAAAAGTCGGACTCAAAAATCCCGCAGCCTTCATTCTTTTTCTCATCCTCGAAAATTCCAGCAAGATATTTGATGGCATATTGCTAGGCACGGCCCTAGGCGTATTTGTTGCTGTTCCTTCAGATTCTAAATTGTTGATTTCCTGCGTGGGGCTTGGTGGAGCTTTGGGCCTTAGTTTCTTCAGTATTCGAAAAGTAAAAGTACCAAACATTCGGCTGGGAATTATTTTTGCTGTCGCAACAGGGTTATGTGCTGCGATCGCTTATTTTCTGGGTGCTACACCTTGGAACGAAAACCCATTAATTCTCCCACATCCACATTTGTTTTCATATCAATTGATCGCCTTTCTTCCTTTGTTTTACATTCTGACTTTTTGTGGCCTTGCCGAAGAATCGGAAGTTGAAATTGGAGCTTTCAGCTCGTTACTGGGCCTTGCACTTGGTATTCTAACTATGGAACATGTTCCTTTAAGAACCTTGGGATTCCTTGCACCGATAGTTTTATTTTTTGTCTACACCATGCGAATACTACCAGCCCTAAGAATTCTGAAGCATGTTTTTCGAGGCATGAGCTTTGCCAAGCTTGGTCAGCAAAAAAATGCGCTAATGGCTTTCAAAAGGGCTTTGCAACTAGATCCGCAAAATAATCTAGCACGCAATAACTATTGGAAACTTCATGCAGATCTTGATCCTATAAAACTCGAAACCGATCCTGAAACCATGGCTCTGGTTGATTGCGAACTCTGCCTTGACCGAGTCGAATCCCTTTTGGTTTCAGGAAAACCCAGTGATGATAAAGTTGCTGAAGCTTTAAGGCTGCTTTCTTTGGTCGAAAAACTCAAGCCTTCGCTTAATGATGGCACTCGTTATTGGAGGGCTGTGCTTGCCCTGCATGATAAAAACTTTGTAGGCGCTGCTGCAATCCTTATTAAAAACCTGAATAATTATAATGTTTCCGAAGAGCAATTGGCTGGGAAGTATCTGTATGCTTCATGGTCTTTGGCACTGGCAGGGCACCCCGAAATGAAATCTCGGGTTGGCTTTCATCTGCTTACTGATGCCGCTATCAAAATGAATGCCATTGCTGCTGTTGAAAGGCATATTGCCCATGAAAAGGATGATCAGGCGGCATGGGGTATCAAGCGATTTTTATACACGGACATGACAAGTACGATCTTCTTTCAAAACCCGCCACGCAGCATGGCTGACTTCGACTTTATGTTTGTTAAAGATCTTGGGCTTGCACTTTTGGAACAACAAAAAGAACTGGCACGGGGTGCAGAATATTTAGATATTGCGGTAGCAGGCCTTCCTCAGCATGCACCGTTTCTAATGGTGCAAGTAGGCAAGGCTTTTGCCCAGCAGGGCCAAGAAGCAGAAGCGGAAAGCTACTTTGAAAAAGCTGTTACGATGGGTCGTAAAACTGGTCACAAAAACTTGCAGGATCAAGATCGGTTGGCTTATTTCTCGGCATTAAAGTTTCTTGCTGATTCTTACTTACATCGCAAAGAAACAGATAAAGCGATTGAATATTATCATTTGTTTGCGCAGTTTGAACGCAGTGGTGTTGAAACATTGCGCACGCTTGCAACCTTGCACGAAGAAAAAGGCGAGGCCCTTGCTGCACTTCGAGCAGTCGAACAAGCCCTCATTTATCAACCCGATGAAAAGGATCTTATTGCTCGCAAAGATCGATACCTTTATTCCATCACCGTGGAAGAACTTACTGTAAATAAAGAGCTTCTTGCCAAGGGATTTGATGTTGATTATTGCATGAAAAGGGCAAAAGGCATTCTTGAAAGCAAGCTTGATGGCCCTGATTGGATTGATGTTGCAAGGCACCTTTCAAACTTGGCTATGGTATTTGCTCCCGAAAGTATTCAGGCCAGAACTTTATATGCCAAGGCACTTCTAAGGCATGGTGATCGTACTGAAGCGAAAGAAATTCTTGAACATGTGCGCGAGCCAAAGCCCGGAAGTTTTTCGAGCAGTGATGATGAGGATTCCTGGTATGGCGCATGCCAGGTGCTTGGGGATATTTACATGGAGCTTGATGAATTCGAAAAAGCAGTCGCATGTTTTCAGGATTTTAAAAAGAGCCCAAAGAGTGGCGCTAGAACTTGGCTTAAATTGGGCATTGCACTAGAGAAATTGAACGATACGAAAAAGGCCATCGCTTGCTATGAGCAGGCTACAGCCTACGAAGGCAACCCATTTGCCAGAGAAGCACAAGAAGCACTTTACCGGTTAAAGTAAGGGCTTCTCTTGGCGTTTCGAAAATAAGATTACTTGGATTTCTTGACGACAGCAGCAGGTTTTTTGCTGGTAGGTTTAGCGTTTTCGGTAGCAAACTGGCATTCTTTTGCAAGAGGGCAAGCAGCGCAGTTAGGCTGTTTTTCGTGGCAATATTCCATTCCCACGGCGCTAATAAGATCGGTAAATTCAACGCCTTTGGCCTTGGGGATCAGATGTTCCAAGGTGTTGCGAATTTCTACCACTTGTTCTTGAGTCTTTTCAATCAACCCAAGCCTTTTAGATACTCGCAGCGTTGGTGGATCGATTGGGATAGCATGGCCACCTAAAGCCCGTTGGGTAACCCAAGCGCCAAGATAATCATTTGAAACTTGGTAGCGGGAAAGATGCTTGGTAGCTTGCTTCAAACCTTTTTTGTGTAGGAATTCTAATTCGAAGGAGTAGGTTGTTTCGAATAGCTCTTGTAGAAAACCAATCACCCTATTGGCCCGATCGACCGGCCTGGTCATGCCTCGGAAACATTCTTCCAATTCGCGTACCGAGCTTACTCGAAGTTCGTTCCAATCGAAGAATTGAGCGGTAAGTTTTTGATAAACCTCATCGGCCTGCTCTTTGCTTGAACCTTCCCTGCAAATGGAATAAATCACTTGTTCCATTACGGGCAGTTCTTGTTGCTCTTGCGAGACAACTTTCTTGACCTTCGAAAAAAGAACTGTAACAATTTTCTGCTTATTTACTGTCGTCGCCATATCTTTCACAACTCCATGAATGAGTCAGGCGTAAGAGTCAGGAAACCAATTTTCCTGTCTCTCTGTCCGGGATCTATTCTTCCTTGATTACCGCTGATGGATCGCCATCAGAATCCTCTTGCTCAACATCGTCATCAGTTTCTTCGTCGTCTTCGTCTTCTTCTTCGTCTTCTTCTTCTTTTATTTGATCGGAATCAGCAAGTTTCGAGGGATTAGACAATGCTTCCTGAATAAGTTTGCTGATTTCGAGGCTCTTCTTGATACCTTGGTCAAGTACGAAAGTAAGAACCGGTAGAAACCTAGTTTTCATTCTATCAGCCAATTGCGATTGAACAAACCCAGCAGCGCCATTTAGTGCATTGAGAGTTTCTTTTTGGTGTTCATCATCGCCCATGACTGAAACATAAATTTTGCCATGTTGGAGATCGCCTGAGACTTCAGCGCGTAAAACCGTGACCATGCTGATTCTAGGGTCGCTCATTTTAAATAAAATGGTTTCACTTGCGACTTCGCGTATGACTTCAGCGATTCTAGCAACTCGATGCGTTTTCATTAATTCTCTTTGACTAGTTAGTATATTTCCGTCATCTGATCCACGAATTCTGCAATAGGATGCAACCGTAAAGCCTGTGCGATCTTTTCCAAACCATTGCGCACATGCTGCGATTCGTTTCCAACCATCCCGATGCCAAGTACGATCATCTGTCGGTTTTCTTGCTCGTCAATCTCTGCAACCGAAACATTGAAACCGTTTTTCAGTTTATCCTTGATGCTGTTGAGAACCTGCCTTTTATCCTTGAGGCTGTGAGATTCCCTAACAATCATCCTGACTTTCATGGCGCCCACGTACATGTCGTCCATACTGATTCCTTTAGAATCAGGAAAGGGTTCTTAGGACCTGTTCAACCTTGTAAGCTTCAATCACATCATCAACCTTGATGTCATCATAGTTGAGGATTTTAATACCACATTCGAAGCCTTCACGCACTTCGCGAACATCATCTTTGAAGCGCTTGAGAGATTCGAGCCCAACATTTTTTTCAGGAGGTGGATAGATTACTACGCCATTCCTGATCAATCTTATTTTAGCAGATCGTTCGATGGTGCCTTGGGTTACATAACAACCTGCAATGGTACCAACCCTGCTGATTTTGAAGGAATCGCGCACCACAGCCCTGCCGAGATGAATGATATCTTCGCGTGGTTTGAGCTTTCCTTCTAAAGCATTACGGACATCTTCTGCAAGTTTGTAGATGATGTTGTATTGCCTGATTTGAATTCCTTTTTCTTCCGCAAGTGCCCTGGCGCGATCGTCGGGAACCGAATTAAAACCAACAATGATGGTGTCATCGGGCGATGCAAGTGCAAGCGAGACATCGCTTTCAGTGATTCCGCCCACACCAGTGTGAAGCACGCGTACCGCAACTTCTTCGTGAGTTAGCTTTTCAAGTTCTTTACGGATGGCTTCGATGGAGCCGCGGAAATCCGCCTTCAAGATCACTTTAAGTTCGGTAACTTTGGCGGTAGATAAATTCTCGAGAGTCATAGGTGAGCGCTTGTAAATGTTCGATTCCAAGGCTCGCATTTTTCGCTTATCAGCTATTTCGCGGGCTTCTGCCAAATCTGAAATTACCACGAAGGTATCATCAGCGTTAGGCAGTTCATCAAGCCCTGTGATTTTGCATGGGATACTTGGTCCCGCTTGCGAAATCGGCTTGCCCATATCGTCGTACATCATACGAACTCGACCATATCCGGATCCGCAAAGGATGACATCGCCCTTTTTCAAGGTGCCATCTTGTACGATTACGGTAGCAAATACGCCTTCGCCTTCGCTAACATTGGCTTCCAAACAAACGCCCTTGGCAGTCTTGTTAGGGTTGGCCTTGAACTCTTCAACTTCTGCAACAAGTGAAATGTTGTCTAGAAGTTCGTTGATGCCTTTGCCTGTAGCTGCACTGGTTTGTACGAATTGAACATCGCCACCCATGGTATCGGGGATCAGGCCTTGGCCGTATAACTGCTGTTCGGTTTTGCGCAGGTTGGCGTTGGGAAGATCAATCTTGTTGATAGCAACAATGATTTTAACATTGGCAGCCTTGGCATGGCTGATGGCTTCTTCGGTTTGGGGCATGACGCCATCGTCTGCAGCAACCACGATGACCGCAATATCGGTGACGTTTGCACCACGTGCACGCATTTTTGTAAAGGCTTCATGGCCCGGGGTATCAAGGAAGGTAATGGGCTT
>JAPLNF010000243.1 GCA_026692965.1 Planctomycetota bacterium | reverse complement strand
TATATCCCGCCCCCTGATCAAGTTCGTTTTCAGTATCAGGAGTTAAATCATGATGGATAAGAAAGCAAGATTGGGCCGTGGGCTAGACGCTCTTATTAATTCAGGCAATGAAGGCTATACCACTGGTACATCGTCAAATGTAGTACCTGTTGATTCAATTGAAACTAATCCTAATCAACCCCGAAAAACCTTCGACCCAGATCAACTTGCATCCCTCGAAGAAAGCATTCGCAATCATGGCGTTTTGCAACCATTGGTCGTCAGGCAGGTCGATGGGAAATATCAGCTTATTGCGGGCGAACGAAGGCTTCGAGCTTCACGTGCTGCAGGCCTTGTTTCCGTTCCTGTGCATGTCGTCGAATTTAATGATCAGGAAGTCGTTGAAGCCGCACTCGTGGAAAACATCCATAGGTCGGATTTAAACCCAATTGAAAAAGCACAAGGCTTTAAAGAATATCTTGATCGCTATCAAGTCACTCACGATCAACTTGCAAAAAGATTAGGAATGGCTCGCACCACCATCACCAACCTCGTTGCTTTACTTGAGCTTGCAACCGAAGTTCAGGAAGCAATTCGCGTTTGCCAGATTACCACAGGTCATGCCAAGGTTTTGAAGGGCGTCACCGATAAAGCCAGACAGATTCAAATCTGCAAGGAAATCATTGCCAAGGGCCTTTCGGTTCATGCCACCGAATCCCTTACCAGGCAGCTTCCTACAGAACCTTCAGATGCCTCGGTGAATTACACAGAAGATCTGGGCGAGGAAAAAGCGGATCACAAAACTAATCATGTGCGCTTGGTAGAAGAGGAATTATGCCAGAAGATCGGTATGCGCCTCGAAATCAAAGTGAAAGCAAAAGAGCGCGGGCAAATTGTTTTACCTTTCGATAACAATGACGAATTCGAAAAACTTTGCGAGTTTTTCAAACGCTAACCTAAGGCTCCTGTCTCAGGATTCTTCGGGTTCAAAAAGGGAGCTACACGCATAGCTCCCTTTTTTATTTCACTTGCACCTCTTCCTATTTTGACTTCAAAAGGTTGACAACCCTTAAAAAACCGGGGGGTTTTTGCACTTTACAACCCTTTGCTTGACTGGGAGTTCTGGCTTGTTCGGGTAAAGATTTGAACTGATTTAATATTCCTTCCAGATCGAGGTTTCCATTAATATTCCTTCCAGATCGAGGTTTCCATTCTGCCCTAAGATTGGTAAAACATCTATACACGGGGTGTAGCTCAGCTTGGCTAGAGCGCTTGGTTTGGGACCAAGAAGTCGCAGGTTCGAATCCTGTCTCCCCGACTCTTTAAACCTAAGCTCTGCATTCTTTAAGATGCAGAGCTTTTTTATTTCTCTTAAGCTCTCCCCTTATCCTTACTCCTTTCAAGTTTTCTCTTATCAACCTGCTTAAGGTAGTGTAAGTTAATTCTCAACTGCTTAATAACTAATCACCTTCAAGGTACTTTGATTATGTTGAACAACATCTCACGCAGAACCGCACTTGAAACCCTGGGCGTCACACTTGCTGCGGGAACCATCCTTCACGCAGCACCTTCCGAAACAATTCGCATCGGTTGCATAGGAACAGGTGGCAGATGCAGAACCCTGATGAAATCTCTTCTCACCATTCCAAACACCAGCATCGTAGCAATTTCCGATATTCGCCAAGATGCCCTGGCGCAAGCCAAAGCGATGACTGGCGATAAAGTCGCAATGTTTTCTGATTACCGCAAGCTTCTAGAAGATAAAAATATCGATGCTGTTTTGATTGGCTCTCCTGATCACTGGCATGTACCTATGACCATTGATGCTGTAGCTGCGGGCAAGGATGTCTATGTGGAAAAACCTTTGACTCATAGTTTGGAAGAGGGCGAAAAGGTTATCCAAGCGGTAAGGAAATCTAAACAGGTGGTTCAAATCGGAACCCAGCAGCGCAGCATGGAGCATATCAAAAAAGCCAAGGAAGCTGTCGCAGCAGGGAAGATTGGCAAAGTCTATCGAGTGCACATGAGTTGGAACAGAAATTCAGACCGGGTCAAAAAAGGAGACCCCACCACCACTGCCTCTAATGTTAACTGGAAAGCTTTTTTAGGTAATGTTGCGGACCAACCATTTGATGATTACAAAATGAGAAACTGGCGCTGGTTCTGGGACTTCGGCGGGGGCATCTTTACCGATCTCATGGTTCATTGGGTTGATGTTGCCCATTGGGTTTTAAACCTCGAATCACCAATATCTGCTGCCAGCCTTGGCACCATGGTCAACGCCAAGGGCATCTGGGAAACTCCTGATATGGTGCAAACAATCATGGAATACAAAGATGGTATTCAAATGTTTTTCGAGGGGGGGTTCTCGAATGCTAGGCATGGCGCAAGAATCGAGTTCATGGGAACCGAGGGTACGATTTACGTTGATCGGGGGTGCTTCCAAATCATCCCAGATTGGAACCGAAAAATAAAAGCTGAAGAGTTAATCCTTGGCGTGGGCAGGCGTGGTGCCGATTTCTACGACAAGCCAGATGGCGAAAAACTCCACCTCGAAGATTGGGTCAGCGCTATGCGATCGCGAAAAGATCCAAGCACCCCTGTGGAGGCTGGCGTTCACGCTGCTGCTGCTGCTCATCTTGCCAACAAGGCATTGCGTTCAGGCAAAGTTGCAACAGCCTAAGCTAAAAGGCTTAAACGCTGCTGCATCAAACCAGATAAAGTTGCAGCAGCACGATTAGCATTAGCCCAACGCTAATCACTGCGTTGACATTAAAAAAAGCTTGGTTCACCTTGGAGAGATCTTTTTCGTTCACCAAGGCATGCTGATATAGCACTAGGCAGGAAACAAAACCAACGCCTGCTAGATAAATCGCACCCAGTGGAGGCGATGCCAACCAGTAAAAACCTAGCAAGAAACCCAACATCACAAGATGACAAACAAACGCTAACCTAAGCGTATTGCGGATTCCAAGTTTCGCAGGAATACTAAATAGCCCCTTCGACTTATCGAAATCTTCATCTTGGCATGCGTAAAGCATGTCAAACCCCGAAACCCAGAAAAATACCGCACCTGTTAACATGAGTGGAATGGGGGATTCAGGCCAAGCCATGCCTCGGATTGCGACCCAGGCGCCTAAAGGCGAGAGTGCCAGTGCGAGGCCTAACCAGAAATGGCAAAAAGCGGTAAAGCGCTTGGCATAAGAGTAAGAGAGCAAGAACAACAAAACAGGCAGGCCAAAGACCAGAGGCCAGATATTATTTACGAGCAGAAACAGGGTGCAAGAGGCCAAAAAAGCAAGGGAAGTAAGCAATACAAAAGCAATAACCTGAGTTTTTTTCAGTAATCCTGCAGGGATATGCCTTAAAGCTGTTCTAGGGTTTTCTGCGTCGTAAGTACTGTCTATTAAACGATTAAAGGCCATTGCAGCACTTCGGGCAGTAACCATGCAGGCAATAATCCCTAAAAGTTGAATCCAATGGAAGCTATCCGTCATTTTCCATGCAAGAAGTGCAGAAATAAGCGCAAAAGGCAGAGCAAAAAGCGTGTGCTGAAGTTTAATCAAATCCACAAAATACATCAGAGTTTTTTGCATTTCCATTCTCCATCCTTCGGTTTCAAAACCGGACTTATTATCAATCCTCAACAATTATGTCGCTTTTTTTCATGGATTACGCTTGCCTATCGACCCAATTACCATGAAAATAGCTTTGTGTATTTGAGTGCTTGATTCGTCTTTGTATTCATTTGACACACCAAACGGTAAGCCGGAGTAACTCTCAGGGCTTTAAAAGTGATAACTCCTTAAAAAGTTAATTCACTGAAAATGTAGGTAACCGGCCTGCATTTACTTCCGGGTGGGGTTATTCCCACTCTTTTTTTTTATATGTGGTTTAAACGATTTTTGCGGAGAGTTAGGATGAATGGCCAGGATCTTATTCGAGGCGTTGATTTGCTTAACAGGGAAAAAAACATTCCTCGTGAGCTGATATTCTCTAGCATTGAAAAAGCTTTGCGTCTTGCTATTACCAAATGGCAAATCACCACCCTAGCTGCTGCCAAACCAAAAAAAGCCAAGAAAAAAGAAAAGATCGAAGTCCTTCTCGATGCCAACGGCATGCCACCAATGGCTGAAGTCGATCCCGATGAAATCAAAGAAGAAGATATTCACGTAAGCATCGATAGGCAAAATGGCACCATCACCGCCCGCTACAAAGACGAAATATTATCCCCCGAAACAGTGGGTAGAATTGCTGCACAATCTGCAAAGCAGCTTATGATTCACAACTTTAGAGAAGCCGAAAGCGAACAGGTTTTTAACGAATACAACGCGCAAAAGGGTGATCAGTTGCAAGGTCAGGTAACACGCCTTGAAAAAGGTGCTGCTACCATTTCCTTGGGCAAGGTCGAAGCACTTTTACCCCGCAGCGAGCAAATCCCTGGCGAAACTCACCATGTTGGCGAACGAGTTAAAGCTGTAATTCTTGAAGTTCGCAGAGTTGGGCACCGAGTTCGAATTGTGCTTTCCAGAACTCATCCTGATTTTGTACGCAGGTTGTTCGAAAACGAAATCCCAGAAATCAGCGATCGCACCATCGAAATCAAAGCTGTCTCCCGTGAAGCTGGTTATCGCAGCAAAGTTGCTGTCTCTAGCATCGATACAAAAGTCGATTGCGTGGGTGCTTGCGTTGGGGTTCGTGGCAGCAGAATCAAAAACATTGTGGACGAACTAGGTGGCGAAAGAATTGATATCGTTCGTTGGAACGATTCCTTGCAAGTTCTTATCCCCTATGCACTGCAACCTGCTGTTGTCGAAGAAGTCTTCCTTTATCCTAAATTAGGCCGGGCGATTGTGCTTGTTAAAGATGATCAGCTTTCGCTTGCAATCGGAAGACGAGGCCAGAATGTAAGGCTTGCTTCCAAGTTAGTGGGCTGGGATATCGACATCATGACCCACGATGAACTTAATGTTGTCATCGAAAAGGCTGAAGGCTGGTTTAGCTTGCTGCCTAATGTTACTTCCGAAATGGTGGAAGGATTTATCGAAGAAGGTTTCCTTTCCTACGAAGATATCACTTATATGGAACCCGCCCAGTTGGCGGAAATGACAGGCTTAACCGAAGGGCAGGCTGAAGACTTGGTTGCTTTTGCTGAAGAAGCCGCAGAGCAAGTCGAACAAGAAAAATTAGCCCAGCAAGAATTGGCTGCATCGCAAGAAGATGATGAGTATGCCGTTCCTGCGCCGGTGCCCGTTGCCAAACCAAAGGTATCAGAATTTGATAGCTTGTTTTCCGAAAGTCCCGCTGAAACAGTAGAACCTGTAGCACCAGTTGCTGATGGCGAAACGGTTGTTGCGGATGAGGATACCAGCATTAAGGAATAGAGAGACGAGCAAAAAGAATGAAAAAAGGGTTTGGAAGTTTGTTCTACGAACATCAACCAACTCATCTTTTCAACCGGTTTTATTGCGTTAGAATAGTATTATGACATTCGTTTGAATGCATTTGCGGGGTTTTTTTGAAGAGTTACTGGAGCCAAGCTTGCTAAAAGATAAAATTCGAATCTATGTTCTTGCCAAAGAGTTGGATGTTGATTGCAAAGATTTGATTGCTCTTTGTCACAGGCTGGGATTCGATATAAAAAATCAACTGAGCAGTTTAGAACCTGTCCAGCGTGATCAGGTTGAAACCATCATCAGCAAAGGCGGATTAAACACCGCTGGAATTGCTACTGCTGGATCACCCACGCCCTCGGTTCCAACAACCACTGCTGCCCCCACGGTAATTGCCCCTACTAAGCCTCCGACGATTGCAAAACCTGCTGCAGTTAAAAAAGAGCCAGCAACTGTAAAAACTCCAAAGGTTCCCGCCGAACCAAAACCAATAACACCCGAGCCTGTAGCACCTGTTGCGAAAATAGAAGTACCCCTCACGGAAGTACCCGCACCAGTTGTAATTGCTCCTGAAGTGCACATTGCTACCCCAGAATCCACCCTAATCGAAACAGATATACCTGAAGTTGAAATTGTCAAAGATGCGCCAATTGCTTCGGTTCCTTCGGTTCGAAGCATGCGCATGCGCAATCTGGATGCCGCCCCTAGGCCAGGTGCTGGTGATCCAGGCTTACGAAGATTAAAAGCTCGAACTCCGATGAGGCCAACAGGGGTGCATTTCGCTACGCCTCCAATTATTAAGCCAAGGCCAGTTGAAGAAAAGAAGCTGCCTCCAGTTCCAACGGGCCCTCGCAAAATAGGCGAAATCCCCAAAGACTTAGTAGGCAAAGGTGGCGGGCCCATACGCTTTGAAGATATTAAGCGTCAGGTTGCCCTTAATCAGCAAGCTGCGATTGCTCAACCTCAAGTACCTGTTGTCGTTCCCTTCGATGAAGAAGATGACGATGGCAAAGGAAAATCCAAAGGTGGCAGCAAGCGCCCAGGTGGGGTTGCAGGCAGATCTGACCGCCATCGCGAGCGGGAAGTTCGCAAAAAGAACGATGTCACGATACCAAGAGTTACCAGCCTTTCCGGGTTGCTTGATCAAGATGAATTAGAACAACA
>JAPLNF010000242.1 GCA_026692965.1 Planctomycetota bacterium | reverse complement strand
TTCGGTGCGGATCACACGCTTGATATCAATAGGTTTGATAAACGCATCAGCTTTGATGGGGCTTGCAACGATCTTTGAAAGAATGTTAGATTTTTTTGATTGCCTCATCGATGAGCTAAAATGGCCAAAAAACAAAGTGAGGGAGTTTAGCTTAGTTCTGCTGTTTTCTTGGCAATGGAATTAGTTACTTTAGCATTGGTCGGAAGCCGGCAGATTTAAAATGTGCATCCTTGGTAAGTGCATCGGAAAGTTTTAATTGTTTCATTACTTGGAAACTTAAGCAATCGGTGAACGACCAAGCTTGATCTGCATGTTTAAGGAAGAAGGCTTGGGTTGAAAAAAAACGGTCTGGATCAGTCCATTCGATCCTGCATGCTTGTGATTGTTCGAGCGTGGTGAAAAAGTTTGGCAACAAATGTCCGAACCCCCGTGCTTTCAGCAGTGTTGCTGTTTCATCTAAAACATAATCCGTCGTAACGAACCTGCGTTTTTGTTTTTTTGCACCAAATAAAATGCTTTCAGCTTCCTCGTGGGTGCTGTCGCCTTTTATAAGAAAGGCGTAGAAACCGCTGGTATCAATAAAAATATCATTTGTCATAAATGATGCCATCCATTTCGGCATTGCTTAGGGATGCCCCTTTTCCTATCCCGCTAAGCAGAAAAAATGGGTCATTTGGATCTTGCGTTTCCTGTATTATTGGTTCGATTCGGGCCACCGGGTTTCCTCTGCGGGTTAAAATCAGCGATTGCCCGCTTTGAACCTGCTTGATAATTTTCTCGGCATTAAGCCGAAATTCCAGCATGGATATCTTTTTCATGATTCACCTTTAAATAATTAACTTCAACTTCAACTTCAACTTTATCAGATAAAAGTAAGGGTTGCAATTGGAAAGATTGGTTCGGGTGAAAGGGTGGTGGTTGCTGCGATATTCAATGTTGAATAAACAATTCTTGGTTTTCTCATCCTCAGGCGATGGTATTTGTTAGAATCTTATTCAATTGGAATTCTGTAATCACAAAGCTATGAATTAATTTGGCGCTTACATAAATAGGGCGCATGTCGGAAAAGGAACCCAGAAATCATGTTTGAGGAAAAGGGGATTGTAATAACAGAAACCCTTTTGAAATTGCCCCAGCAAACGATCACGCTTTCAGGAATAACTTCGGTAAGAAGTGGCAGCAATCCGGTGTATCCGGAGGCCAGTGGGAAAAAGGTTCTAATCTTTATGGTTAGTTTTATCTTATTGGAGAGTTTTTTCTTTTTGGTGATGGTAGCAAACTTCGAATTTTGGTTTATGGGGGTAAACCCCTTGGCGGTCTTGCGGGGGCTTGGGGCTGGGAATGCAGAGAGTGTTCTGAACTTTTCGCTGGTTTTGTTCCTAACTACTTTACAGGGTATAGTCTTATGTCAAATGCTAAGGTGGTGGATTTCGCGAAAAAGGAGGCAATGGGTGCATTATATTGTGATCACCACGGCGTCTGGGGAAACCCGGCCTTTAGAAGATTTAGACCAAAGCTTCATATTAAGGCTGGTTAAAGCGTTGGAAAAAGCCCTTGGTCAAACAACTTAAACATTATGCATCTTCTCGGATGCCCTTGAGATTTCTATAATTGCTTTTTAAGTTTCATGCTATTGTTAATCAAATGGTAATATTTTTTCGCATACTTATAAAGCAGGTTGAAAAAGAATGATGGCGCCAACCTTTGCAGTCTTGGAATGGTTTCCACCCGTGTTAAACATCCTGATTTGGTTAGTCAGTGTGTTTTTGATCCTTTTGATTTTGATTCAAAAGGGAAAAGGTGGGGGATTGGCCGGAGCCTTCGGCGGTCCAGGGGGTCAAAGTGCATTCGGTTCAAAAACCGCAGATGCCTTCACAAAAATCACGCTTTATGTTGCTGGAATCTGGGTTGCGCTGATTGTTATTATGATTTGGCTAGTTCAGCCTAAAATCGTAGTATCCAGCCCGACCGATATATCGCAAATTAGTAAGGAAGGGATGCCTGCAGAAGGTGCTCCTGTGGATCCTACTCCAAAGGCGGAAACCGAATCCAAAGAAACTCCTAAAACTGAATCCAAGGATGACAAAAAAGAACCAGCCAAGGACGCTCCTAAGGTAGAGCCAAAGGGCGCTGCCAAGGATGATAAAAAGGCTGAAACTAAAAAGAACTAAGTGAGGCACAGCCTTTTAAAAGGCATGTGAAAGCCCGTGCTCTATAGCATGACAGGCTACGGAGAATCTTCCCACCAGGGTAAAACCTTGGCGGTTGCGATTGAGCTTCGTTCTGTAAATAATCGGTATTTGAAGGTGTCTTTACGGGCCCCAGAATCCTATCAGATTTTGGAACCGGAATTTGAAAAGGCCGTGCGTAAGCTAGTGCGTAGGGGAACGGTGCAGGTAAGTCTTCGAGTGCATCGGGTCAAAGAAACGCAAGAGCAGCCTTTAAGATTGGATGTTCTTAAAGGTTATTTGAATCAAGTGGCCAAGGTTGCGCAGGAATCCAACCTGACTCAGGAAGCTTGTAATATTTTGATGGGAAATGTTTTGCATCTGCCCGGGATAGTTCCCGAGGGGCAGGTTGGTGCAAAAACTTTGGATGAAGACTGGCCTCAAATTGAGAAAACACTTGAGATAGCCCTAGGTAAGCTGCAATCGATGCGCAGTATCGAGGGCGGGGTGATGGCGCAAGAGTTAATGGCGCTTAGGAATAAGATTTGCGAGCACCTAGCTTCGATCAAAGTTTTGATCCCGCAGGTGATGGAAGCGTATAAGGACAGATTGCTGGATAGGGTGAGGAAATTGTTGGAGAGCACCGAGGCTCAGATTCAGCCTTCCGATCTTATCCGTGAGGTTGCGATTTTTTCAGAGCGTTCCGATATTGCAGAAGAAGTTACCAGACTAGATAGCCATCTAGAACAATTTGGCAAAGTTTTGGAGCAGGAAGAAGGGGCTGGCCGAAAGCTCGAGTTTCTCACCCAAGAAATGGTGCGTGAAACCAACACCATGGGGTCTAAAGCTGCGGATGTGAAAATCACCCGCCATGTGGTTGAGATTAAGGGCGATTTGGAGCGCATTCGGGAGTTAATCCAGAATGTCGAATAGTACAAAACAAGGGTTTTTTGGGCCATTGATTATAATATCAGGGCCGAGTGGCAGTGGAAAATCGACCTTGGTAAAGGAATTACTCAAGGATAAATCGATGCCTTTAGAGGGTGCGATTTCTGCAACCACCCGTACGAAGAGGCAATTTGAAGTGGATGGCGTCGATTATTTTTTCTGGGACAAGGGAATGTTCCAGCAAGAAGTCGCCAAGGGCTCTTTTCTTGAATGGGCCGAGGTGTACGGCAACTATTATGGTACATTGATTTCAGAGGTAGATGCGCGAAGAAGGCGTGGTGCCGGGGTGGTACTGGAAATCGATGTTCAAGGTGCGGGCCAGATTCGGAAGACCGGGTCGGTGAGTCAAAGTATATTTGTGGTGCCTCCTGATATGAAGGCATGCGAAGCTAGACTTCGATCCAGGGGTACCGAGACTGAAGAAACGCTGATCAAAAGGTTGGCGAGTGCGAAACACGAGATGGAACAAGCAGTGGAATATGATTTCAAAGTTGTCAATGATGACTTGGAAAAAGCTGTAGAAAAGATCAAGGATTTTGTTAGACCGTTGTTTTTAGAAAGGTGATGCTAATGCTAGACGAACTTAAAGAAGAAGCCATTGTTAACCGAGTTGGTGGCCGCTTCAAGCTTTCCACCATGATTCAGAAAAGGCTTGCAATGCTTAGCCAAGGTGCAAAGCCTTTGGTTAACACACGCCATACCGACAAGATGGCAATTGTGTTGCAAGAGATTCTGGACGACAAAATATTTCTAGACAAGACGGGTGCGATTCAAGCTCGTGCGAAGAACGAAATGGATGCAACCCGCAGGGCGATGGAAGGTGATATTTCTGGTGAATTAGGCGCAGATTAAGTAAGTTGAGGAATTTTTACTCGACGGGGTTGATTAATGAGTGATTCGACCGAAAAGCCGACAGGTTCTTCAGGAAAATATTCTTCTTTCCCTGGTGAACCTGTTTTTACTGATTCTCTTCCGAGCGATCAGGATTATGGTTATAAGCCATTATCGATCCTAGCGATTATTGGGGCAGTATTGGGTGGCTTGTTTGTGTTGACGCTTGCAGGGGGCTTTAGTGCAGCATTTTTGTTTGGCACCCCTTGGATCATGTCGCCTTGGGTCATTTTCTGGCCAGCTTTTTCCGTACTTTTAAGCTTCTTTGCCTATACCCGGATCAAAGCATCAGATAACACCATGGGGGGAGAAAAACTTTCCCTTTGGTCGATGCAGATTACTACCATCTTCATTTTGTGCTACTTTGCGAATTTTGCAGGCACTTACTTTGCAGTAAGAAATCAAGCGGATACTTTTGCCAAACAATGGCTTGGGGTCATCGCAAAGGGTGAGATTGATAAGGCGTTTTTGCTTACCTTAAAACCACCTCGTCCTTCTGAAGATTCCAACCTCAGAACCACTTTCGAAATTACTTATAACATTGCGCCAGACCCTTTAACTAAGGGTTCATATTCTGCATTCAAATCGAAAGATTTTGTGCGATTGATTCAGTTTGCTGGCGATAGTGCGATCAAGTTTACGATGAAATCTGCAAGCTCCCCTGTTTATGAAATGGGCGGGTATCTGGTTAGGCTTATTTATGAAGTGGAAATACCAGATGGCACCATGGAAGTAGCAGTTGTTGCCCTTGGGCAGGAAAGCCCTACCGGTGGATATAAAGGCAGGCAATGGCAGGTTCTGGTAGATGGAACTGCGATGGTTCAAAAGTTAAAAACAAACGATGAGTCGCGCAAGAAGTTTGAGCTTTCTGTTTCTGCAACGGAATTTGCTGCAAGCTGGTGCATGGCGGTGGCAAATAAAATTTGGGAGCCAGCAGTATATGGCATAGCAGAACCTAAAGACCGCGAGCAAATAATCAAGGGCTTTACCCCTTCCATCCCTCTTGGTTTAGGCGTCGTCGGCGGGGCACTCCTACAAGCTGCTGAATCCCCTGAACGCCAAATGTTCCTTGCAGCCTCGCAACAATTATTCGATGGGAAGTTTGTTCGTGTTGGTGAAAATTTCTGGTCTGACCCAATTATGAAGGTGGGGATTCTTGACCTTCTTTCCAAGGCTTTTAGGCCGATGACGGATCATACTCCCCCCATGCAGCTTCCTGGTGGCGGGTCATGGATAAGGGTAGAAAATGGAACTGTGCCGCGTTATCGAAATGACGCAGGTAAAATTGAATTTGAGTTTGATTGCTTAATATTACTATTTCCGAAATACCTGGTGCAGGCTGCGTTTGTGGTTACAGGCGAGGAAAAAGCAGATGTAAATACCCCTCCTGATTGGAAGGTAAAAGAGATCGTGCTTTACCGGGGTGTTTCTATGCCGGTTCCTGCTCCCAAGCCAGGCGGCCCGGGCGGGCGTTAATCTCTATTCATCTTTTAAATTCGTCCCGTCTAGAATGTGACCTAGTTTGGTTTTTTTCGTTTCTAGATAGCGCCGATTATTATCGTTGGCAAGTATCTGGATGGGAATCCGCTCGGTGATTCTTAAACCATATCCATCAAGGCCGACGACTTTTTTCGGATTGTTGGTAAGCAGTCTTATGTCCCGGATTCCAAGATCGTTGAGAATTTGTGCTCCGATGCCATAATGCCTTAAATCGGCACCAAATCCCAGCTTCTGATTGGCTTCTACGGTGTCCAAGCCTTCTTCCTGTTGAAGTCTGTAAGCTTTTAATTTGGAAAGCAGGCCTATGCCACGCCCTTCCTGCCTCATGTAAAGAAGCACCCCTTTGCCCACTTTTTCGATTT